>JAISJU010000183.1 GCA_031261165.1 Prevotellaceae bacterium | reverse complement strand
ATTAAATCCCAATTATATTTTTGTGGATACAAATATCCTGAACGGTGCATATCTGGGAAGAAAAACAGATATGGACTGCTTACGGTATTTATATTCGTTACAGGGCAAACGGCTTTATATTTCGGCTTTGACTATTGGACAGTTTGTAGCCTTTTTCCAAAATCGAAAATGGACAAACGAAAAGATAAAAAACACCGTTAAGTACATTGCTACAAAGTTCAATATAGTAGAGTTCAACTCAATGGATTTGGAATATTCTTTGAGTTTGCCATACTCCGATATGGAAGATGCTATACAGTTTGCCATATCTGCAAAGGTAAAATGCTATTACTTTGTTACCAATGATAAAGGATTTTCTGAAATTTTAGATGTTGATGTTTTAAAATCAAAAGAAATTAGAGCAATAAGAAAGTAACACAAACCCTCATAAACCACCAAAAACCCTCATAAACCACCAAAAACGCTCATAAACCCTCAAAAACCCTCAACGGTTTTTGAGGGTTTTCTATTTTTGCACCGATATTTTTACGCAAACAATTCAAATCCAAAATTATGAACTCAATTAAAACAGCAAACATTTTGTTAATCATAATCCTTTTGATTATGATAGGTGGAAGTATAGCAACCTATTTCTTAACCACCAAAGCAAACCAGTAATAAACCTTTAAATATAAAAAAAATGACAGTTTTAGAAGCATTAGAGAAAGAGTATGGTCGCGATTTTCTCACCAAAGCAGCAATGTTAGACCAAAAAAAAGTAGCAAATGCTATGGGTGGTGGTCAGGGCTACCTCTCAGATGACAGCGGCATTGATTACGGCATTGGAGGTGATTTCAAAACAGAAGACAATGGTACATTTACCATCAAGTTGAAAAACACAACCGATGCGCCTTTCAAAATCGCGCTCAACCCCGCCTACTACACGGAAGCGGCACAAATCAAAGATGAAAACGGTATTGCCGTTGATGGCATCTTGCAAGATGGTGCAGTCGCTGACGGCATCATCTCCACTGCATCACCGCTAAGCGTTGTAGATTTGTTCGGCTATTTCACGGCTATCCCCGCTCGAATAAAAAGTATTCGTACCTTCGTGGAGGCAAACAAAGTTTCAAACCTCGACATTCCGCTTGAATACAGCGATTTGTCGCGTTTCGGAAAACGTGCGAATGACCGCATTACGCCTTCGGATTACGTGAACAACAACACCCAACAACTCAATATGTCCGAAACGAAAGCACCGGGTAATCAAGGTTGGATTCTCTCAAAAGAAACGTTGTTGCTGTACACCATCCCGGCAAACAGTGAAATCAGTTTGCTTTTCCGATTGGGTGCAACCAACAACCCCGTGCGCGAATTGGCGAATAAAGCCGAAATCGGGCTTGTGGTTTCGGCGCGCGACAAAATGGACGCAATGGCTTTAACCATCAAAAACTAATAGAAAGATGGGGGCAAACGAGACTGCAAAATACTTGAACACGCTGATACAGGATGTTAACAAACAGCCTGTATTGGTGCGTTTGCTATTGAGCAATAACGGCATTACCATTGCAGAAGGGCGCGACATAAGGTTTTACGATATTTATCGGGCAATGAAACGCAATGATAAATTCCTCGAAACTCTTTATTCGCAGTTGTACGATGACAAGAATACTGCCAATGCCTTTGACTGGACTAAGATTATAGGAATTGCAGGCGGTGCATTATCCGGTGCATATAATACCATCAATCCTGCCGACAATGGCGATGCCGCATTACTTGATTACCTGAAAGAAAAAGACAGCAAAGAAAAAGCGGCATCTGCAAGCGAAGCAAAAAGCAACAAAGGCTTGTATATCGGCTTAGGTGTCGGCGCGTTCGTGTTGGTAGTAATCATTGTAATTGTCGTTTTTGCAAAGCGTAAAAAGTAGTGAATGTTCCACCGGATATACGAGTTGTTTCCGCACCGGAATTTCGTGAATTTCCGGAAAACCCGGCACGAGTATATTTCGATAGTAATATGATTGAAATAAATCGCGCCGCATACGACAAACTGCCTGAGTACGTGAAAGATTTTATCATTCGGCACGAAATCGGACATTTGCGTACAAATTCGGCAAACGAACACAAAGCAGACGAGTATGCAATTGAAAACAGTGATGCCAAAGACGCCGAAAGTCTTGTTAAGGCACTGAAAAGCGTTAATTATCTGGCGGCTCAAAATAGCAAACGGCGCGACAGCGCACATCTGAAAATTCTAACGGTAGCAGCCCGCAGGGGCAGCAAACTGGCAAAAAAAGCACTGGGCGAAATATCCAATGCAAAGGACAAAGAAAAAGAAGATATTTGGCAAACGGCATTGTTTTGTGCCGTATTGCTAACTATCGGAATAGTAACGATTTATATTGTAAACAAAAAATGAAAATAACAAAGACAGTTATTATTATCGGTGTGATAGTCATAGTGCTTGCAGTTGCAGGTTATTTCGGCTTTAAAAAAGGCGGCACAACAACGGCAGTTAAAAATGCTGTAGGCGGCACAGATGTGGCATCTGAACTTGATAAATTGGCATCTCAATTAGACCTGCCTATTACGTCAAAAAGTACAGAAGAAATGTCGCCGTTAGAAAAACTGAAATATGAAGAGGAATTAGCAGAGGCACAGATGTTGCAAGCGGAAAAAAACGCAGCAAAACTTGATTATTTGGCTGTATTTGGAAAATCGCCCGCCGCCAATCTGACAACCGAAATGATGAAATCTGCCATTGAAAATGAGAAAAAGAGGCAGGCTATAATCAACAGTATTATTGGCACAGGTATGGATAACGATTTGAGTGATAACGACCTTTCTACGGTAGCGTTGGCTAATGACTATTTAATTCTTATGCAGAATAAGAAAAAAGAAGTTGATGCCGCAAAAGCCGAAGCAGTACGCTTGCAATCTTTAAAAAGTGCTTGGGAAAGTCGTAAGGCTTTTATAGATGCTACTGCGGCGTGGTTGAATGCTGGCAGTACAGGCATTTATAGAATGCGTGATATTGGTTTTGATTTAATCCAGAAAAAAGGATTGGTACGTTTGGGTAGTGGATACTCTCAAGCAGACGTTGACCGTCTTAATCAACTCGAATCAACCGCCACATTGCGCGACTTAGTCGAATTGATAAAAGTGCCGTTGTCCGGTGGCAATCACATAGGGCAAGATTTGGCGTGGCAGCAAACTAATTCTGTCTGGACAAAACAGGCATTTCCCAAAATTCACGAGTTTGCAGCGTTGGCAATATCGTCAGGAAAAACATTAGAGAATATTGATGCTTACGGCAATTTAAATTAAAGCGAAATGAAAACAATATTAGACTTAGTTATAGACAATACACGTCAGTGTCAGCATCAGGGTGGCTATCCTGCCAATATCGCTTTGGGACAGCCGACATATTCCGGTACCTATGAAAACACACCGGAAATGCCGAACACCCAACCGAAAGAGGATATTGCCGTAACAGTGGCAGGACGCACCGTCTCAATGAGTGCAACCAACTGGCTGTTGGCACTCATAGCATTTCTGTTGTTTGCATTGTTAATTTCAAAATTGGCAGACTAATGAAAGCAATAGAATTTATGGGCAAATACAAAATGTGGTTGATTATCGGTATTACGGTAATCATCATTTTGGTAGCCGTATATCTTTGGGGGCGAAAATCGCAGAAAACAGCCAATCAACAAGCATTGCCAAAGGACACAATGGATGGGCTTACCGATATGGAAAACGCCAAAATCGCCGAATACGCAGGGAAATTGTACGAAGATATGAACGGCTGGAACGCTTGGGGACACGATAACAAATTGTGGGAAAATTTCTTACTCGAAACTGACCGCATTTATATCGGTACCTATAACTATTTCAACAGCAAATACAGCCCCAATGAAACGCTCTATCAGTTTCTGAAAAATGAGACAAGCATTGTGCCAAAATTGGGCTGGGAAATACCTCGAAAAGAGAACTTAGCACGAATGGAAAAATTAAATCTTAAATAATATGACAGCAAAAAACAAAAAAATGACAATCATTATTGTCATCGTAGTAGTCGTTATTGCCGCCGGCGCGTTCTGCTGGTGGAAGTTCGGTAAGAAAGCCGATACAAGCAAAAAAAAACCGACAGTAGGCACCGATAACGCGCCTACAGATGTTACGACAGAGGAACCCCCAACCGAATAAGCAATGGGAAAGAAGGTATTATACGCGATAGGGGCTATTCTGTTCATTACTTGTTTCTTTTGGGTGTATATGTCATTTTTCAAAAAGAAAGACGATACTACCGACTTGGTAGCAGGCGACACGCAGGGCGCGGCATCCGCAGCAAAAACAAAAGATGAAATCAAGACAATTCAACGCTGGGTGAATAGTCTTGCTGCAATTTTTGCGGCAAACGGAACGCCGATACCCAACGCGCCGCTCACGGTAGACGGCATCGTAGGCTCTAAAACAAAAGGCGCGGTTTCATTCTTGGCTACGTCAATGATGATTACCCGAGACGTCTTAACAGATGATATACGTCAGCAAGCAGCAGCATATCTAAAAAAATTGTAACAATGGAAACGACAGCAAAAAGTGCATCTTTCAATTTGGGCAATTTAATAGAAATGCCCGAACTAAAAGTAGGCGTAGAATCAAAAGCCATCTGGGAAATCGGCGCAATGCTCGTGTTGGCAATAGCCGTATCCGGTATTATGATAGTAATGACAAAAAAAGCATTTTCGAAATGACAGCAATTGAATACGTAAAAAAATACTTTGGCGATGCGTTCAAAGCATACAGCAAGTACGGCATTCACCCTTTGGCAATCTTGGCGCAGGGTGCGCTCGAAAGTGCTTATGGAGAGAGTACTAATGCCAAATCGGCAAACAACCTTTACGGCATCACAGCGGCGGGCAGCACAAATGAATATTGGAACGGTGCCAGCAGAACAGCAAGCACAGGGCTGAAATTTCGCGTGTATAACAGCACGCTCGACAGCACAATGGACTTTGCACGGCTTATTGCTCAAAAGTACCCAAATACAGCCAAACTAAGCACAAACATTGCCGCGTATGCCAAAAGCATTGCGCAAAGTCCGTACATCTCGGAAAGCAACGGCGACAACCGCGCGACTTACGAGAGTGGCATTGTCGCACGTGCCAATTTGATGCAAGCCACAGTAACGCAGTTGTTGAGTGAAAAAAAAAAGTAATTAGCCTTATTGTCATTGTACCGATAATTCTTTTGGCAGTAGGCTCATTTTTTCTGTACAAATACTTTAAATCAAAATAAAATGGCATCGAAATTCAACTTATTTTCTTTGTACGCTGAGCAGCCCATAGTAACGCTCGAACCGCCGGGAGGGAATGTGCAATATTTGGGTTTTGCCGAACTTGGCACAAAAACCCTTGATGATGCCAAATTTTCCATTCTGCGGATTACCGAAGATGAAGATACAGGAATGACGCTATACCAATGGGCAAACGGCAGGCGTGATTATGATTTGCCATTTTCCGGTTATGCAGATTATGAATATTTATTCTTAACCTAAACAGTATGAAGACAAAATATTCTCCATTACTGCAATATCGCCTAATCAAAGATTGGCTTGCTGATATAACCCAAAAATTAGCGGGCTATGTCAAATTAGCATCAGAAACAACGCAAATCATTGTTTCTGATATTGCTTTTGGGTTTGGCAAAAAAATATTAGGTACGGCGTCTGATGATACGCAGCACGAACTTATCGGCATCGGTGAGTATGCAACCGGACAACAAACAGAAATTGGCTCAGAGAGTATACCGCTGTGCTTAAATCACAGAGAGGTTGCAGGCTGGTCAGACAAGCGTATTGCCGTCAATGGTAAGTTGCAAGATAATACGGAATTTACTGATAAGGTGGCTTATTACAGCGATGTAAGCAAACAGGTATTAATCTTCAATGAGGCTACTGCGCAGTACGAATATATACCTTTTGAAACGCTCAATAACGATACGCAGGCAATAATTGAAGAAACTGCCATAGACAGAAAAATACTCGAAAAAGCAACCAGCTTTCTTTTGCCTCATTCATTGCTATTCAACGAAGATACCAATGAATGGGAAATTATCGCGTATAGTTCCGATGAGTGGTCGCCTAACTATATTTTAGATTATGGAGAAAATCCACCTACACCACCCGCAGACAATAATACCCATATTGCAATTATCCCCGAAACGGACAGTGATACGGAAGCAAGTGATTTTGTCAATATACTTGTTTGGGACGGTGCTGCGTGGAACGTAGCCACCGCGCACGTTGTCATCAAAAACGGTGATTTGTTCTCAGAATACCCATCGACAGACGGGTATTATTGGTTTGGCGGCAAATTTAACCGCTTGGATTTTCAGGTAGATTTGTCTGTGTATTACACTAAGAATGAAGCCGATTTGCTTTTAGCCAACAAAGTTGATAAAGTTGCAGGCAAAGGGCTTTCAACTAATGATTTCACGAATGATTGGCTTGCACTACTGCAATTCATAACGGCTACACAGACATTGTCTTCTCTGGCTAATATTGTAGCAACGTGCCAAAATATTTATGCAGCAATATCAGCCAATCAGACATTTTCTATCAGTTCTGTCAGTTTGTCAAATCAGCCTGTTAATATAACGGTCAAGAATACTTCAACCGCAGAACGCAGCATTACTATGCCGACAGGCAGCACTTATGTAATGATGGGTGCGCCCGTCATAGTACTTGCTGCTAATAGTTATTGCGAAATCAATATCATCAAAAACAGTACCACCGGACTTTATCACATTACAGTCTTGCAATAACATAGTAATATGAGAGGTAGACGCACAACAGAATGGCATATATATTCGCTTGAAAGTTTACAGCGATTTTTGAAATATGCGGAAGCACCTAAATTTAATTTTAAAGGCTGCACGGTGTATTTAGATGCCGATATTGTATTGCCAAAGAGTGGGTTATTTTTTACTACCATCAAAAGAGCGGCATTATTCAGAGGCACGTTTGAGGGCAATGGGCATAAGATATATAATGTAACAGACCAATTTTTTGGCAATCCCTACGGTGAGATAAGGAATGTACAGTTTGTTGATATAGACATAACACCAACATCAACACCGTGCGGCTGTATCGTTTATTCGGAATCCAACATACACAATTGTTATTTTCAGGGCAAAATAAGGGCAAATTCGGGGTATTATCGCAAGGGAGCGGTAACGGGAACGCGAACTAATATTACCGACTGTCTTTTTGATATGGAAATATTGGCAGACAATAGCCAGTGCGCCATCATAGACGGTTTCCAGACAATGACTACGGCGTCAATTAATAGATGTATAGCCAAAGGCAGCATTTTAAGTACTGCCAGTGATGTTGGTGGTATCTGTGGCTATTGTTCGGGAAGCGTAAGGAATTGTGTATCTCTATGCACATCGCTGTCAGGTAATACCCCTGTCGGTAGAATAACTGCCAGTTATAGTGGAACATTAAGCAATAACTTTGCCATTGATACAATGCTAATTAACGGTCAGACGGTTCATAGTAATGATGTAACGTCAAGTAATGGTGCAGATTTGAGTGCGGCGCAAAGCAAAACACAATCATTCTATGAGGATTTAGGTTACGATTTTGTAAATGTATGGAAAATGAGCAATTCGGCAGGGAAACACGGCGGCACGCCGATATTACAATTTATGGATGATGAATTATAAAAAAAAATAATTATGGTAGGCTTTTTAATTGAAAATTGGCAGTTTTTTGTGGGTATGATTACATCGGGCGGGCTATCTTCTATCCTGACTATGAAAATCGGTGTTAAGTCAGCAAAAACATCACTAATGCAGCAATTACAAACGCTGTATCAGGGCATCATCAACGACTTACGCACTGATGTTGATTATTTGCGTGGAGAAATGGACAAAAATAAAACAAAAATATGCTATCGGGATAACTGTAAAACAAGAATAAAATGAAAAAAATACTACTGATATTACTTGTTTGCATCGGCACAGGCTGCGCAAAAACAATCTACGTGCCGGGACCGGAACGTATCCGCACAGAGTACGAAGACAAGTACTCTCGTGATAGCATTTACATTTCCGATACGGTACTTATTGCCCGCACAGGCGATACCGTTTTTATCAAAAAATACCGATATATTTATGTTGACCGCCTGAAAACCGACACAGTAAACACAAGTGATAGTATCCGCATTCCCGTGCCATACGAGGACACAGGAAAAATAGACAAATATAAAAAATATCTGAAAAACAGCCTGTACGGTAATGGCATATTATTTTTAATCATCTGTATTATCGTTGTTTTTCATTACATAAAACGCAAAATATTATGAGCAAATCCACCATTAAACGAAAGAAGACGGTACAATTGCCTGAGGGCGTCAGTTCCGTAGTCATATCATTCCGCAAAGTAAACCGGAAAGGTAAAAATAAAAAAGGTGCAAAGGTAGCCCTGCCGCGTGATGCAGAAGTTGCTATTGTAACGCCGCGTAAAAGTAGAAGTAAAACTACCCAAAAAAGCAGCGTACCGACAAAGAAAAAGCCTGCGCCGAAACCAAAGCCGGCTGAAAAGCCTAAAAAGGACAAACCTGTGCCGAAACCAAAGCCGGCTGAAAAGCCTAAAAAGGATAAACCCGTGCCGAAACCAAAGCCGGCTGCAAAGCCTCAAAAGGAAAAGCCTGTGCCGAAACTAAAGCCGGCTGCAAAGCCTAAAAAGGAAAAACCTACGCCTAAGCCAAAGCCGGCTAAGGAAAAACCTGCGGCAAAACAGAAAGCCATAAAGCCTGAAAAAATTTATCGCTTTTTGTTCCGTTATTTTGTGTCGAAAGATTGGAAAAAGCCATCTTTGCAAGCAATTCATTTTAAAAAAGGCTATGTATATGCCACCGATGCGCATATTTTGGCAAAAATACGAATGGATTACGACAAATCTTTTGAGGGTAAAAGTATTGACAAATCAATGAATTTTGTCAATGTCGCTACGCAAAATTACAATTCGGCGATACCTTCGCCGTCTATGATGGAGAGGTTTATTCCGAACGTTAAAGATTTGCGCGGTGTTACCGACAACGAAAAACAGAAAATTGCGAACATAACAAGCAAGATTGTCGTTGATTTTCAAAAGTATTCTTACGTTCTGTCTCTATTTGAAATTTTTGCAGAAACGCCCGTTTGGTACAAAAACAAAAACAATGAGGGTGCGAGTGCGCTGCTTGCAATCTCAAAAAATATAACCGCAGCGATAATGCCTGTTACAGGCTAAAAAATGAAAAACAAATGAGAACAATCAAAGTGAAATCCAAAAAGAAAACCCGAAAACAGGCAATTGTTTTCTACGGAAACTAACCCGTAATTTCGGTTAGATACTTATCCAATACATCACTTTCGAGGCTCGATAAGTAAATTTGAGTAGTCTTGATGTCTTCGTGTCCTAATAATTCGCTAATGGCGGTTATTGGGACATTCTTTTTCTTTGCTATCGTGGCGAATGTGTGGCGGGCAACGTAAGAGGTCAGGTTAATGGGAATATCAAGATTTTTGCCGATTTCGCACAGTTTTTTTCGTACTCTTGCATAGCGGTTTTTTATGTGCCGATACAAATCTTCGCCGATAAGTTCGGTTTGCAGCACAATCGGAAATACATAGGGACTTTCTGAATATCGGTATTTTTCGATAATGGATTGACAGATGTTATTTAGTGGAAGGTTGAAAAAATCGCCTGTTTTTCTACGCGAATAAACAAGTCTATTACCCTGAATATCAGTTTTTTTTAAATAAGCCATATCAATGTAATTCATACCGGCACAATAAAAACTGAATGTAAATAAATCCTTTGAAAGTGTTTCTTGTTTTAGTTCCGAAGTATAACCGATTATTTTTTGCAGACAATCCTCTTTTACAGCCCTCTTTGTTGTTTTCGTCTTTTTAATAGTATAATCCTCAAAAGGATAGTTTTCTTTGCTTATTATTTTTCGTTTTATAGCGATGCGATAAACCTTGCGTATGTCTCGCAGATGCACAGATAAGCCGTTATACGAATTGCCACGCGCTAAATACCAAGTTTCATAAGATTTAAGCAGGCTATAATCAATTTCACCGATGGTTAAATGGGGCTTAAACGCGCTTAATGAGTTGATAGAATGGCGCATACACCGCGCAGTACCGAAACAGCCTATTTTGTTTTTCTCGTCTTCATATTCTTGCATTAAGCCCTGAAAATCAGCATTTTCGTTGTTTTCTCGATACTCTTTAAGATGTGTAATGAGTTGTGTAACAGATAGTTTAGACGTGTCTAACCGCAGTTTAAGCCCTCTTAATGCCTTATTATACTTGTCATTAATGCCATTAATATAGGTATTAGCCCAATGCCTGTTCTTATAATTTCGGTCGATAATCTGCGTTAAACCTGTGTCTTCATCATACAATAGACTATCCTTTGACGCCACAGGTGGGACGTCAAGAGTGATGGTACTCCATTTTTGATTATGGAGAAAAAAGATACAAATAGGAAACTTATCGCCCTGCACGCGATTAGTCGGGTGCGTGGCAACTCTGATTGTCGTACGCATCTTGGCTGTTTTTGATAGTTGTTTTAATCACGGCGACAACCCTATGACAAGCCAATGCGCTTAAAATACTGATATTCAATTACAAAATAGTGTCGGGATAGCGGGATTCGAACCCACGACCCCCTGCTCCCAAAGCAGGTGCGCTAACCGGACTGCGCTACATCCCGTGCAAATCTTTTTTGCGGGTGCAAAGGTAAATAATAATGTGCTAATGTGCAAATAAATAATGTGCTAATGCAAAATAAATAATGTGCTAATGTGCAAATAAATAATATGCTAATGCACACAGTATTGATAATTAGCATATTAGCACATTATTTATTAGCATATTATTTATTTGCACATTATTTTAATTCCAAAAGCACCACATTTTCAACGTGATGCGTATGCGGAAACATATCAACCGGCTGCACGGCGGTTACTTTGTATTTTGCATCAAGCAGGCTCAGGTCGCGGGCTTGCGTGGCAGGGTTGCAACTCACATACACTATCCGCTGCGGCTCGGCAAAGAGGATTGCCTTAATCACATCATCGTGCATACCGGCGCGGGGCGGGTCGGTAATAATGACATCGGGCTTGCCGTATTTTTCTATAAATGAGGTGTTTAGAATGTCTTTCATATCGCCTGCGAAAAACTGCGAATTGCCGATTTTATTAAGTTCTGCATTCACTTTTGCATCTTCAATCGCCTCGGGAACGTACTCAATGCCAATGACCTGTCGGGCAGAGCGGGCTACGAAATTGGCAATCGTGCCGGTGCCGGTGTAGAGGTCGTACACAAGTTCGTTGCCGGTCAGTTGCGCAAAACGGCGGGCTACTTTGTAGAGTTCATAAGCCTGCTCGCTGTTGGTTTGGTAAAAAGATTTGGCACCGACTTTGAAATAGAGGTCTTCCATTTTTTCCAAAATATGGTCTTTGCCGCGAAAAACGCAGACTTCTTGGTCGGTTATCGTGTCGTTGGCTTTGCCGTTAATGACATAGAGCAATGACGTGATTTGCGGAAATTGCGCTGCCACAGCGTTTAAAAGTGCCTCGCGCAGCGTGATGTCTTCATAATAAAAGACCACAATCAGCATCAATTCGCCGGTTGAGGCGGTGCGCACAATAATATTCCGAAGAAATCCTTCCTGTCGTCTTAAATCAAAGAAAACCAAGTTATTATCTATGGCATAAGCGCGGATAAAGTTGCGTATTTGGTTGGAAATGTCGTCTTGCAGATAGCATTTGTTGATGTCAAGCACTTTGTCGAACATTCCCGGAATGTGGAAACCGACAGCGTTCATTTCTTGCGGCTCGCCGTTCATTTCGGGCGTGGTGAGCCATTTCTTGTTGGAAAAGGTAAGTTCGAGTTTGTTGCGGTAAAAAGTGGTTTTTGCCGAGCCGAGAATAGCCCCCCCTTGCCCCCCCACAAGGGGGGAAGGTAATTCCACTTTCCCGATGCGCGTAAGATTGTCTTCTACCTGCTTTTGTTTGTAGAAAAGTTGCTTTTCGTAAGGTAAATTTTGCCATTTGCAGCCGCCGCACACACCGAAATGTTCGCAAAACGGAATGGCACGGTCTGTTGAAAATTCGTGCGTTTTGATAACACGCCCTTCCATAAAGTGGCTTTTCTTTTTCGTAACCTGAATATCCACCACATCGCCCGGCACGGCGTAAGGCACAAAGACAACAACGTCATTCACTTTGGCGATTGCCTTTCCTTCGGCGGCAATGTCTGTGATGAGGACTTTTTCGAGAATGGGGTGGGGTTTTTTGTTTCGGGACATAATGCTTTGAAATTTTTTGCGCAAAAGTACGGAAAATAATTTGATTACCGACCGGCGCAGGGGCGAAATAGTTATAGCCCGCTTTTTTCTCGCCCCAAAAAACTGTTACATAACATAAAAAAAGTATCAGAAATATTTGTATATATAAAAATAATTGATGTACTTTGTCCTGCGAATTAAAACAATACAAAATAATATGAGAGTAAAAATATTATTTTTTTTAGCAATTTTTGCCGTATGCACCCACACAATGGCGCAAAATACCGACACCACAGACATTGGCGTAGTGATTAATGGTATTAAATGGGCAACTCGCAATGTTGACAAACCCAAAACTTTTGCTGCCAATCCCGAAGAAACAGGTATGTTCTACCAGTGGAACAGCGACATCGCTTGGAGTGCTACCGACCTGATGATAAACAGCAACGGTGGCACAGAATGGGAACAGTTTTATTCTGCCGGTTGGAAAGTTACTAATAATGTATGTCCTGTCGGTTGGCGTTTGCCGACACATATCGAAATCGAAACATTACTTGAAAAAGATAAAGTAATAGGCGAATGGATAGCGCATAAGGGATGTAAATTTACAGACAAGACAACAAATAACAGCCTTTTTTTGTCGGCTGCGGGGTTTCGTGATAAGAATGGCAAGTTATACCTTCGCGAGTATTGCGGCATTTATAGAGGTAGTACGAGAGGCAATAGTGCAGACGCCTACTCCATGTATTTCAATTATCTTGGGCAGTATGGATATGGTGCAAATGTGTCTGAAAGTTTTTCGGTGCGTTGTGTTGCAGAATAAAATTTGGTTTTTGTAGGGGCGGAAAATTTTCCGCCCTTTCTTTTTTTGTACAAAACGTAACACGTTTTGGGAAACGTGTTACGGTTATTAGAGCGAGAGTTTTTTTTATTGTTAAAAACTTTTCCAAAGTTTGGAACTTTGTAAAAGTTCATCGAAAAAACATTGATAGACCTTCCATTTTTTGAAAAAAATGGAAAGTCTTTGTTTTTAATTCAAAATAAAGTTGTACTTTTGCAGCGAAACCGTCAGTTCGGAACTCGTTGTTTCGGAACTGCAAAATAATAGTTTGATTTATGAAGTTTTATAACAGAAAAAATGAGATTGAACGATTGCGCGAAATTCAGGTACAATCACTTGAAAATGCGCAATTTACAGTTGTTACAGGCAGACGGCGTGTAGGCAAAACGCAACTTTTGCTGAACGCAAGTGAGGGCTTGCCGACACTGTATTTTTTCGTTTCGCGCAAAGCCGAAAATTATCTTTGCGAAGATTTTCAGCAGGAAATTGCCGACAAACTGCAAATTCCAATGCTCGGAAATGTCCAAAATTTCAGTCAGTTGTTCAAATTTTTAATGCAACTGTCCGCCACACGCTCTTTTACCCTGATAATTGACGAATTTCAAGAGTTTTTGAATATCAATCCGTCTGTTTTCAGCGATATGCAGCGTGATTGGGACACGTTGAAAGCCGTGAGCAAAATCAATTTACTTGTTTGCGGCTCGGTTTATTCGCTAATGCACCGGATTTTTGAAGATTACAACGCACCGCTTTATGGTCGCGCTACCAATTTTTTGCGGTTAAAATCATTCAAAGTGTCGGTTTTGAAAGAAATTTTGGCAGAAAATAATCCGAATTTTTCTGCGGAAGATTTGTTGGCACTTTATGCTTTCACAGGCGGCGTAGCAAAGTACGTTCAACTTTTTGTTGATAATAAAGCATTGACACTCAAAAAGATGCTTTATTTAATGATACGCGAAGATTCGTTTTTTATTGCAGACGGAAAAAGTATGTTGGTAGAAGAATTTGGTAAAGATTACGCTATTTATTTTTCCATTCTTTCGGCGATTGCGCGAGGCGAAAATACACGAGCAAAAATTGAAAATGTTGTTGGAAGAGAAGTTGGCGGCTACCTTACGAGAATGGAACACGACTACGGTTTGCTCGCGAAATCAACACCGATTTTTGCCAAATCGGAAACCAAGAATGTGCGTTATGCAATGGAAGACAATTTTTTAACTTTTTGGTTTAGATTTATTTACAAATACAGCCATATTATTGAAATTCAGCAATTTGACGAGTTACGAAAAATCATTGAACGAGATTATACAACTTTTAGCGGCAAGGTTTTGGAAAAATATTTCCGCGAAAAACTCATTGAGCAGGGCGGAATTACCAAAATCGGCGGTTTTTGGGACAAAAGCGGTGAAAATGAGATTGATTTAATTGTTATCAACGAAACTGCAAAAACTTCGCAAATCATTGAAATCAAACGCAATGAAAAGCATATCCGCTACAATATTTTGAAACAAAAAGCCGCTGCAATGCTTGTGCAGACAGGTGAATTGAAAAATTACGAAATCGAATATAAAGGGCTTTCGATGACGGATATGTAAATCTTGCAAACCGTAACACGTTTCCAAAAACGTGTTACGGTTAAATGCCAATAAGAAAGGGCGGAAAATTTTCCGCCCCTACATTCAATTCCTCTCCGCGATAATTTTCCGCACCGCCACCACCAGCCTGTCAATCTCTTCAATCGTGTTATAAAACGCAAACGAAGGTCTGACGCTTGCCTCTACGCCCAAACGCCGCAAAGCAGGTTGTGCGCAGTGATGCCCCGCGCGGAGGGCGATGCCTTCGCCGTCAAGCAGTTTGCCCACTTCGGGCGTGGGAATGTTCGGAATGATGAACGATACCACACTCACGCGGTTGCGCGGGTTGCCGATGAGGCGGATACCGTCTATTTTGCCGAGTTCCGTGCGGGCATATTCGGTGAGGTAATGCTCGTATTTTTCGATGTTGTGAATACCCACGCGCGAAACATAATCAAGTGCCGCGCCCAATCCGATGGCATCGGCAACATTGGGCGTGCCTGCCTCAAACTTGGCGGGCGGCGCGTTGAACAGCGTTTCTTCAAAGGTTACATCTTTTATCATATTGCCGCCGCCCTGCCAGTGCGGAATGATGTTGAGCAGTTCCTTTTTGCCGTACACCACGCCGATGCCGGTAGGCGCGTAGATTTTATGCCCCGAAAAGACGAAGAAATCCACGTCTAAATCCTGCACATCAACGGCAGTGTGGGCGATGGACTGCGCACCGTCTATCAGCACTCGCGCACCGTAGCGTTTCGCCATATCAATCATCGTTTTGACGGGCAAAATCGTGCCGAAAGTGTTATTCACCTGTCCGAAAGACACGATTTTGGTACGCGGCGTGAGCAGTCGTTCGTATTCTTCGAGGATAATTTCGCCACGGTCGTTTATCGGAATGACCTTTAAATGTGCGTTGCGCTCTTTTGCCAACTGCTGCCAGGGAACGATGTTGGCGTGGTGGTCGAGGGTGGAAACAATGATTTCATCGCCCGGGTTGATAAATTTCCGACCGTAAGTTTGCGTAACCAAATTAATGCCTTCGGTCGTTCCGCGCACAAAAACGATATTGTCCGTAGAGGGCGCGTTGATGAATTTTTGCACTTTCTCGCGTGCGCCCTCGTAGCCGTCTGTGGAACGCGCCGCAAGGGTGTGCGAGGCGCGGTGAATATTGGAGTTATCGTTTTCGTAATATTTCACCAACGCCTCAATCACTTGACGCGGTTTTTGCGTGGTGGCAGCATTGTCAAACCACACGAGGTCTTTTCCGTGAACTTGCTGATGCAGTATCGGAAAATCTTTGCGGATAGCCTGCACGTCAAAGGTTTCGCGCCCGTTGTAGGTTATCGGCTGGTCGCGCTGGAAAGAGTAGGGCGAATATTGCGTATCGGCAAACTCGTGCAATGCGCCGTTGTGCAGGGCTTTTTCTTCCGATGCTTTGGTGCTTGGCACGGGCAAATCGTCAGGGAAAAACAAGCCCGCCAATTCGCCTGCCTCTTTAAAAGGCGTGTCATAATGCGTTTGCGTTTGAGGTGGTATGCCTTCTGTCAGCAGACAATGCCGGTCTTCTGCACCGGTCAGTTGCCTGAAACTGTCGAAAACACTGCTCAAATCTACGTCATCGGGCGTAAATTCCGCTGCTTGACCTCGAATATTATTATTAAATATTTCCGTCATTTCAGAGTCGTTTTCCGGTTGTTATAATCGTGATAATAACCCACTTCCACGTTTTCGAGTACGGCAATTGCGTCATCGGTCAGCGAGGCAAGCGAGAAATATTTGGTGAGCAAATAACTTGCTACGCCGAATTTGTCCAAGCCCATCAATCGTGCGGAGAGGCTCGGTGCAATTTCGCCCGGAATGCCTGCCTGATGCAAGCCTACCACGCCCTGTTCTTCTTCGCCGGTGCGCACGAGGATAATGCTTGTTGTTCCCACGCCGCGATTGGTCAGGTATTGCCCTTCGATTTCCACTTTGTCGCTCGGAATGATGGGTACGCCGCGCCAAGTGATGACCGGCACGCCAAACACGTTGGTCGTAACGGGCGGTACGCCGCGCCAAGTACATTCGCGCTCGAAAGCGGCAATGGCACGCGGGTTTGCCAAGAAAAACGCGGGCTTTTTCCATACCAGCGACAGCAGTTCGTCAAGGTCGTCAGGCGTGGGTGCACCGTAGCGCGGACTGATGCGGTAACCCGGCTCAACGCTTGCCAGCAAACCGAAATTCTTGTTGTTTATCAGTTCCCACTCTTGGCGTTCTTTCACGCTTTCGATGCTCAGGCGCATCTGTTGTTCGAGTTGGTTGTAGGGATTGTTGTACAAATCCGTTACGCGGGTATGCACACGCACCACGGTTTGCAGCGTGTTGAGCGGATATTCGCGCGGCTCTTCTTCGTAGTCAATGTAGGTTTCGGGGATAACGTTGTCTTCCTCGTGTCCCGAAGCGAGGTCGATGTGCTTTTCGCCGTGCGCATTCACGGTAGCGCGGAGGCGGAGGTGTTCATCAACGGCTTTTTGGAACTGCTCGCGGAAATTGGGAATTGCCTTGATGATTTCTTCCAACTCATTGCTGTTCAGCGTAAAGAATACGGCGGGCGTGATTGCCTTTATCGTTACCGAAGAGGGCTTGTCGGACAACAAATCCGCCTCGCCAAAATATTCGCCTTCGCTGAGAATAGCGATGCGGAGGTCTTCGCCGTGCGTACCTTTGCTCGAGATTTCCACTTGTCCCTGCGCCACGATGAAGAATTTTTGTGCGTCTTTGCTTTCTTCAATCAGGTTTTTGCCGAGTTCGGTGTTTTCTACCTGAAATTTCTTTGCGAGGCGATTGACAATTTCCACGTCAATATGCGCAAAAAGCGGGATACGGCGGAAACTTTCGATGTTGAACGAAGGAACGCCATCGTAAAATTTCACATCAATGCGCTCGGCTTTTTTCAACTCTACTTTGGTGCGATTTACGCGGTAAGTACCCGAATCGACCTGCACCCAGGGCAGCAGTTTCAATAATAAACGCGGGGAAATCGACCCCATCTGCGGGGCGGTTTTGGTGGTGGTTGCCAGTTGTTTGGCGGTGGCAGTGGTGATGCTGCGCTGTAAATCGTTTTGTGCCATAATGTTTTATATTTTAAAAATTTCTATTTCGGTTGATTTTCCTTCTTTGATGCTAAACGCCTTTATCACAGGATTTTTCCTGTCTTGCAAAGAAAGAATGAGGTAAGTAATATTCGGGTCGTATGCAAGCCGAATATCCTCCTCAGAGGGGCGCGAGGGCGTTTCGGGGTGGCTGTGGTAGTTGGCGATAATCTGCCTGCCCGCCGCCCGCGCCTCGCGAAGTACGGCAAACTGCTCTTTCGGGTCGAACGAAAAATGTTCGTTGCTTTGGTCAATGTTCGTCAGCGGATATTGCCGGAACACTTCATCGCCCGCGCCCACCAGCAGCCCGCACGCCTCATTAGGCAACTCTGCACGCGCTTGTGCAATGATGCCGTCAATAATATGTTGCGGTATGCGTATCATTTTTCGATGGTTACGAGATGAACGCCATTTTGTTCGGTTGCCGTTACCGACAACACATTGAAACCCTGCTCTCTTGCTGAGCGCGGCACATTTTCGAGCGGCTCGCCTTCGAGCAATTTTACCTGCAACACATCGCCCTTTTGCAGTTTGTTCAGTTCGATTTTCGTTTTTACAAAAGTCATCGGGCAATGGTCTTTTGTTACGTCTAAATTGTAAGTTGCCATAATGTTATTTTTTTAGCACGCAGATGACGCGGATAACGCGGATTTGCGCGGATTATTTATTTTGGTTTATACTCCATTTTCTTTTTTTGCAGCATTAAAATTAACGAAATCTGCGAAAATCCGCGTTATCCGCGTCATCTGCGTGCCACAAAATCAAATAAACAACGTCTGCCCACCTTCGGACAGTTTCAAAAACGATGTTACGCCCAAAACATCTTTCACTTCGGGAATGAAATCGCTTTTTTCCAAGCCGAGTACGTGCATTGCCATTTCGCAGGCATAGAAATTGATGCCCAACTGTTTGGCAGCCTCAACGAGTTCTTCGAGGGGTGCCACATTGTTTTTGCGCATCAGGTAGCGGAAAATTTTCGGACTGATACCCGCAAAATTCAATCGGCTCACAGGCACGGACTTCAAGCCGCCCATAAAAATGCCGAATACTTTGGGCAAAAAGCCTTTTCCCACAGGCGAGCGACCGAGTTTTTTCTTAATCGCGTCTAATCCCCAAAAGGTGAAGAAGATATTCACCTCATATCCCACTGCCGCCGCGCCTGTGCCAAGCGTGAAAACGGCTGTCAATTTGTCAAAATCGCCGCTAAAAGCGATGATTGAGAGTTTCTTTTGTTCTGCCATAATTATAATTGTTAATGGTAAATTATTTGCATTTTAATATTATCTAATGTCTTGTGTCTAAAAGTCTAATGTCTTTTTATCTCACAAGTTGCTTGCTCATAATCAACTAATTCCGTAACAGTGGGGTGCGCACCGCAAACCGGACATTTTTCGGAACGGTGTATGTTGACCGTGCGGAAATTCATCGTTTTTGCATTGAAAGACAACAGCCGATTAGTCAGCAAATCGCCTACGCCTGTCAGATATTTCAGCGTTTCGGCTGCCTGAATAGTGCCGAGCATTCCCGCAATAGCCCCAAGTACGCCTGCTTGCGAACAAGTCGGCACGGCATTCGGCGGGGGTGGCGCGTTGAACAGGCAACGATAGCAGGCATTGCCGGGCGTATGCGTAAAAGTTTGTCCGTCAAAGCGCAGAATGCCGCCGTGCGAAAACGCTTTGCCCGCCATCACGCAAGCATCGTTTATCAGAAATTTCACAGGGAAATTGTCCGTGCCATCAACGATAAAATCGTAATCCTTAATGATTTCCAAAGCATTTTCGGAAGTGAAAAGCGTTTGATAAGTAATCACTTTCACATCGGGATTGAGCAAATTGATTTTCTCTTTGGCGGACAGCACTTTGGGGCTATCCACATCGGGCGTAAAGTGGATAATCTGCCGTTGCAGGTTGCTCAAATCCACCACATCGCCGTCAATAATGCCGATGGTGCCGACACCCGCCGCCGCCAGATACAGCGCAACCGGCGCACCCAATCCGCCCGCACCAATAACCAGCACTTTGCCGCTACTAATGCGCTCTTGTCCCTCCACGCCTACGTCTTGCAAAAGAATGTGGCGACTGTAACGCAAAATTTGTTCTTCTGTAAATTCCATAATGTTTATTTTACAGATATTCCATTTTTTTAAAAAATGGAATATCTAATCAAAAACTTCCACCTCCCATAAAATACAGAAAATCAACTTCATCGCCGTCTTTTACTTCGGTTGTTTTGTAATTTTCTTTATACACAAACTCGCCGTTCAACTGCACCGACACCATATCGGGCTGCGAAACATCGTTTTTCACGAGCAATTCGGCTACTGTAAGGCTTTTTGCCAATTCTTTTGTTTCGCCGTTTATTGTTATTGTTGCCATAAATTTATTTTTTTAGTCTGAACTTTGATTTTCGTGTGATTTTTTTGATTTATGTGATTTAAAATCAGGGCAATCATTCAAATCAAATTAAAATCACAGTTCCGACAATTTATTCAAAATTATAAAGTGCTGTTGATAAATATCTTTCGCCTGTATCGGGCAAAATCACGACAATCCGTTTGCCCTTATTTTCCACACGTTTGGCAATCTGAATGGCGGCAAAGGCGGCTGCCCCCGATGATACGCCGACCAAAAGCCCTTCTACGCGAGCCAACTGACGGCTTGTTTCAAATGCCTCTTCGTTTTTCACTTTGAAAATCTCATCAACGATTTTCGGGTTAAACACTTTTGGCACAAAGCCCGCGCCGATGCCCTGAATTTTGTGCGGTCCCGGTTTGCCGCCGCTCAAAACAGGCGAGTCAAACGGCTCAACGGCGATGACTTTAATATTGGGATTGTACTTTTTCAGCACTTCGCCCGCACCGGTAATGGTGCCGCCGGTGCCGACTGCCGAAATGAAAATATCAACTTTCCCGTCTGTGTCGCGCCAAATTTCTTCGGCGGTGCTGCTGCGGTGGGCTTGCGGATTTGAGGGATTTTGAAACTGCTGCGGGATAAACGCGCTCGGGTATTGTTTTTGCAATTCTTCCGCTTTGCGAATGGCACCGCTCATTCCCTCAAAGCCGGGTGTTAGCACAATCTCCGCACCCAAAGCTTGCAAAAGGCTGCGGCGTTCCACGCTCATTGTGTAGGGAATCGTGAGGATTAGTTTGTAGCCCTTTGAGGCGGCGATAAAGGCGAGCGCAATGCCAGTGTTTCCGCTGGTCGGCTCGATAATCACGGTCTGCGGCGTGAGCAAGCCCTGCTCTTCCGCGTCTTCGATGAGCGATAAGCCGATACGGTCTTTCACGCTGCGGGCGGGGTTGAAATACTCGATTTTTGCAATGATATTTGCTTCCAACTTGTGGCGTTTTTTAATGCCGTTCAGTTCAAGCAAAGGCGTATTGCCGATAAGTTCGGTTAGTTTTTTGGCTATTTTTCCCATAATCTTTTCATTTTTTCTTGGGGACAAAGTTATGGAAAAAATAATAATGTGCAAATACCATATTAGAGGTATTTTTTGTTCAAAAACGAGAAAAATGAATTTTTATTTGTGTCCTTGCGAAAAATGGCGTATTTTTGTCCCTATGATTAGTATTAAATGGAATAGTAAATTTAGTGATTTATTAAAAGAACATTCTTTTGATATTTATTTGAATGAGAAATTACCAACAAAATTATTGGAATTTCTTAATGAAGGCATTGTTTTAAAAGATGATTGTTATTATTTTAAATCAATGGCAGCAGAATATTCTGATACATTTCAAGATAAAACAGGGAATGAGGCGTTTAATAATAAATTTTATATTGACATATTCTGTTATCGAAAAAAACCGTTATCATATTTAAAAATATCTATTTCTTTTTGTTGGCGATTAATAGAAAAATTAAACACATTTAACGAACAGTTTCGCATTATATTAACTTATCAGAGTGATTTCGTGAATATTCGTTTTCATAAGTTTAGAAAAAGCGATATTGAATACTTGTCGGAAAATATAGATAAATATGAAAATGAATGTATAGTCATATTTCAAAACTTTTAACTCTGATTGGCACAAGTCGCAGATTTGCGTCAGGCAGTGCAAAAATAGATTCTTTTTGAACGCAAATTACGCAAATTTATTTGTTGATAAACAACAAAATATGTTTTATTTATTTGCGGAAATTTGCGTAATCTGCGTAATTTGCGTTCTTTTGAAACAGATACGCAGAATACCATATTGAAAGGTGTTTTTTGTTCAAAAACGAAAAAAATGAATTTTTATTTGTATCTTTGCGTAAAATGGTATATTTTTGCAGCATAATATTAGAATTTATATAGAATAGAATATTTTGATTTTCTGGATTGCTTCGGAAATACCTCGCAATGACGCGAAACCCAATAGCAGTACGTCATTGCGAGGTATTCCCGAAGCAATCCAGAAAGAATAGAATTCAATAAATTGCTTAATCTATATAATGTCTATTTAATACAAAAGTATGAAAAAAATATTTTTTATTGTCTGCTCAATCGCTTTATTCGGTGGTAATATCTATGCACAAGATGAAATAGGTATTAAAGATATGAGCGAAATCAAGAAAATGTCTGATGTTGTGGTGGATACAACCAACAAAAGTGTTTCGGACACGGCAAGATGGACACTCAAAGGTATGGGTAGCCTGACCTACGCGCAAGCCTATTTTAAGAATTGGGCAAACGGCGGTGATAACTCGCACGCCATTAATGCCGGATTCAACGGCGGGGCGTATTACCGCAAAAAACGCACGGCGTGGGATAATGATGTGGCTCTTGCTTTCGGTATTATCAACACCGATGCCTACGGTTGGCAAAAAAATGTCGATAAAATTAATTTTGCCTCGAAGTACGGCTATGCCATCAATAAAAGATTGTTCTACACAGGGCTTATTGATTTCAAAACGCAATTTTACAAAGGTTACAACCTGCCCAACGACTCGGTAATGGTGTCCAACTTTATGGCACCGGGCTATCTGACGGCTGCGCTCGGTATGGATTACAAGCCTTACAAGTTTTTCTCGGTATTCGTGTCGCCGGTAACGGGGCGTTTTACCTTTGTGCTGAATGATTCGCTTTCGCACGAAGGGGCTTACGGTGTAGATGTTGACAAAAAAATAAAATCGCAGTTGGGTGCATACATAAAATTGGCTTTCAACGAAAATATTTTTAAAAATGTAAACCTGATTTCTACCTTAGACCTCTTTACGCCTTACACCACATTAGAAGATAACCAAAAAATATTCAGCCGTTGGGTTGTCGATTGGGAAGTGGTTGTCAGTATGCAGTTTAACAAGTACATTGGTGCTACGCTCACTACTTCGCTGCTCTATGACGATGCCGTAAAATACACAGATAAAGACGGCAATCAGCACGGTGCGCGTGTTCAGTTTAAGGAAATTCTGGGGCTGGGATTGACGTATAAGTTTAATTAGTCTGAACTGTGATTTTAATTAATGTAATATTTCTTTGCGCCTTTGCAACTTAGCGTACTTTGCGTTTAGTATGAATAAATGTTTTATACTAAACGCAAAGTACGCAAAGTTGCAAAGGCGCGAAGTTTTTTTATCACAGTTCAGACTAATTCTATTATTTCTTCCCCTTTCCCAATCGCCTGTTCGTTGGCGGGCAAAAGGTGGTGGTGCCGCTCGGGCAAAGTCTTTTTCAATGCTTTCATCACGCTGTCGATAGCCACCACCGGGCGGATTTTCAACAAGCCGCCGAGTACCATCATATTGAAAGTTTTTTGCATATTCAACGCAACTGACGTGTCGGTGGCGGTGGTTTTGTAGATGGAAATGTCTGTGCGCGAGGGCGGGGTAGTGATGCCGTTGCTGTCGTAGATAAGCGTTCCGCCCGCTTTTACGGCGGACTCGAATTTGTCGAGCGACTGCTGATTAAGGGCTATCACGGTGTCGAACTTGCTCAAAATGGGCGAACTTATCGCCGTATCGCTGATAATGACGGTTACGTTTGCCGTGCCGCCGCGCTGTTCGGGTCCGTAGGCGGGCATCCACGTTACTTCTTTGCCTTGCATAAGTCCTGCATAAGCGAGTATTTTGCCCATCGACAGAACGCCCTGTCCGCCGAAACCGGCTATGATTATTTCTTCTTTCATAATATTGAATGAAGAATGAAAAATGAAGAATGAAGAATTTTGTCAATTCTTTTTTTCATCATTATTCATTCGTTTTTGATTATTTTTTGCTGTTTTTATTGATGAAACTAAAAGTGCAATTAATTCATTGCAATCAGTTGCTAAACTATTATATGATTTTTCATCTATAAATGATGTATCTTTCAAAAGACTCAACCAATAATCAGTTTCATTAGCCTCTTTTAATGCAATACTCAATTTGTTGACAAAATCGGCAATACTTTGTGCAAATTCAGATTCTCTTACTAATGCACCAATGGCAGTACCACTTCTAAGTATTTGTTTATTCAATACAAATTCCTTTTTTTCTGTTTGAAGAAATATAGACAATTTCACTATCCGAATAGCAAAATTATAACTTTTTGTATGTAATATGGAATTTTCCCTATTGGTTTTCATAATTCTTCATTCTACATTCTTCATTCTACATTTTTAAGGTCTCCAAGTGGATATGCGGGAAACATATTTTCTTCCATCCATTTATTAGCCTTTACAGGCGTCATTTTCCAACCCGATGCGCAGGTACTTACAATTTCTACAAACGATGTTCCTTTGCCTGGTATCATTGAGTTTTCAAACGCTTTGCGGATTGCCTTTTTTGCTTTGCGCACCGCTGCTGCCGTATGCACGCTTTGGCGGGTAACGTAGCAAGTGCCTTCGAGGTCATTTACGAGTTTGGTAATGTTTAGCGGATAGCCGTTGAGTGCCACATCTCTGCCGTTGGGCGAGGTGGAGGTTTTCATACCTTCGAGGGTGGTGGGCGACATTTGTCCGCCGGTCATTCCGTAGATGCCGTTGTTGATAAAGATGATGGCGATGTTTTCGCCGCGATTGCAGGCGTGGATTGTTTCGGCTGTGCCGATAGCCGCGAGGTCGCCATCGCCCTGATAAGTGAAAACGAGTTTTTCGGGCAAGAGGCGTTTGATGCCGGTGGCAACGGCGGGTGCGCGTCCGTGCGATGCCTCGTGGAAATCCACGTCAAGATAGTTGTAGATAAACACGCCGCAGCCCACCGGTCCTACGCCGATGGTGCGTTCGGTCATATTCATTTCCTCAATCACTTCGGCTATCAACTTATGCACTGTGCCGTGGCTGCAACCCGGACAGTAGTGCATCGGCGTGTCGTTCATTATGCTTGGCTTTTGATAAACCAAGTTTTCGGGTTTTATTATTTCGTTCATAAAATTCGATATTTGTAGATATTTGTTTCGCGATATTTCTACGAATATCTATAAATATCGCGAAGCAAATATCAAACAGTTAATTTCTTCAATTCATTTAAAATTTCTTCAGGCGAAGGCACAATGCCGCCCATACGTCCGAAATGCTCGGTTTTCACACGGCATTCCGTTGCAAGTTTCACGTCTTCAATCATTTGTCCCGCGTTCATTTCCACTACCAAAATGCCTTTTACCCGGTCGGCAAGTTTTCTTAATTCTTTTACAGGGAAAGGGAAAAGCGTAATCGGTCTTAATAATCCGACTTTAATACCCTCTTTGCGAGCATCTTCCACCGCTTTTTGCGATATGCGGGCAGACGAGCCGAAAGCCACAATCAAATACTCGGCATCATCGCAAAGATAGGTTTCACAACGCACTTCGTTTTCCTGAATGACTTTATATTTTTCCTGAAAACGCTCGTTGTTGCGTTCCTGTTCTGCGGGGTCAAGTTCCAAAGAAGTTATCAGATTGCGTTTGCGTGTGGCGGGTTTGCCGAGCGTTGCCCAAGGGCATTGTGCGATGATTTCTTCTTCGGTACGGCGCGGCTTTTGGGGCGGCAACTGCACTTTTTCCATCATTTGCCCGATAACGCCATCGGAAAGTATCATTACCGGATTGCGGTATTTGAATGCCAACTCAAAGCCCAATGCGGTGTGGTCTGCCATTTCCTGCACGGAGTTCGGCGCGAGTACAATCAGTTTGTAATCGCCGTGTCCTCCGCCCTTTACCGCCTGAAAATAATCGGCTTGCGAGGGCTGTATTGTTCCCAAGCCGGGTCCGCCGCGCATCACATTTACAATCACGCAGGGCAGTTCCGCACCCGCGATGTAGGAAATTCCCTCAGTTTTCAGGCTGATGCCCGGACTTGACGAGGAAGTTATTGCTTTTTTTCCGCAACCTGCTGCGCCATATACCATATTAATAGCGGCAACTTCGCTTTCGGCTTGCAAAACGACCATTCCGGTTGTTTCCCAAGGGCGCATTTCCATCAATGTTTCCATTATTTCGCTTTGCGGGGTGATGGGGTAGCCAAAGTAGCCGTCTGCACCGCAACGAATGGCTGCTTGCGCGATTGCCTCATTACCTTTTAATAATTTTATTTCTTCGTTCATAGTTAAATCTTTGTTTTATACACAGTAATACAACCGTCAGGGCAAACCAGCCCGCAGGAGGCGCAACCGATACAGTCGTCTTCGTTGAGCATATAAGCGTAGTGGTAGCCCTTTTTATTTACTTCTTTTGTCATACCTAAAACGTTTGTCGGGCAGGCTGTTATACATACTTCGCAGCCTTTGCAACGCTCGGTATTTACGGTGATTGTTCCTTTTATTTTTGCCATAATCTTTAAAATAATTGAGTAATTGAATAACTGAATAAATGATTTTTTAAATTCAATTATTCATTTATTCTATTATTCAAATTTGCGGGTGCAAAGGTAGTGATTTTTTCTGTTAATAATACTCTATCGTGCGCTCTATTTGATACAACGGCGTGCCGTTTCCGTATATTTGTTTGATTATCCAATTATTATATTTATCATATTCGTATTTGGAAACGGTTTTGTTTTGTGTGCCGTCAGAATAGGTAACGGTTTGCGAAACTTCGTTACCCTGTTCGTCATACTCAAATTGCCATTTGGTAGTGTAGCCGTTTGAGTCGTTTTCCGTTTGTTCGGTCAGCAGGTTTTTATCGTTGTAAATGAATGTTTTAACTACTGCATTGCCGAGTGCAAACCACGTTTGTTTGATTAAATTATGATTTTGGTCATATTCGTATTGATATTTATCAATAATGCCGCCCTGCGCATCGCTACATTCCTGCACGGTAAGAGTGGGCGAGGGGTAAGTAAATTTATCCGCAAACTGAATGTTGCCGAGCGCGGAATGAGTGGTCTGCGTTTCTAACTGATTATCAGAGTTATACGAATAAGTATAGACTTTATCTATATTTTCGGTTGGCGTATATTTCGTTTCCTTAATGAGCAGATTTTTTGCATTATACTCATAAATATACGTTCCCGCAGCCGAGCCGTCAGGATTGAAAAGCCGTTTTTGCGTGATGTTGCCCGCCTCGTTAAAGGCTTGCAGGTTGTCGAAATTCACGGCGTTGTTTTTTGCGCCTTTTTGCCCCTCGGCTGTGAGGTCAAAGTTTTCTTCTTTGATGCTTTTGATAGCAAATTCTTTGCTTTCTTTATTACCACCGCAAGAGAAAAGTAACAAAGATAAAGCACTTACAAATAATGTCTTTTTCATAGTTATATTTAGTTTAGCAAAATAATTTATTCAATCCTCCCCTCTGCCCCCTGCTGTTGAGTTCTCTGTCATTGCGGGCTTGACCCGCAATTCCCTTTTCAATCCTGTCATTCTGGTTCTGATGAAAATCAGAAAAGACAGAATCCCCTTTTTTTCAGGGGATTGCGGGTCAAGCCCGCAATGACACGCTTCCGGTGGCTGAGCGAAGTCGAAGCCCGCAATGACAGAGAAGGGTATCATAATTAATTCAATATCAATGAAAGTTGTATCCGTTTCCGCGCCGTATCCACTTCCAACACTTTTACTTGCAGGTGTTGGTGTAAAGTTACCACTTCGGCGGGATTGCTGATGTATTTTTCCGCCATTTGCGAGAGATGCACCAAGCCGTTTTCTTTGATGCCGATGTCCACAAACGCGCCGAAATTGGTGATATTTGTAACAATGCCGGGCAGCACGGCACCGATTTTCAGGTCGTTGATGCTTTTGACAGTCGGGTCAAATTCAAATACTTTTGCCGTTTGGCGCGGGTCGCGACCGGGTTTGTTCAATTCCTTTGCGATGTCTTCGAGCGTGGGCAAGCCCGTTTTTTCGCTAACATAGTTTTTGATGTCGATTTGCTTTTGAAGTTCCTTATTATCAATTAGTTCTTTGACGGAAACCTTCAAATCCTTTGCCATTCGTTCCACCACAAAATAACTTTCGGGGTGAACGGCGGAGTTGTCAAGCGGATTTTCGGCATCGGGAATGCGCAAGAAACCCGCGCACTGTTCAAAAGTTTTCGCGCCCATTTTCGGCACTTTCAAGAGTTCTTTGCGGCTGCCAAAAACGCCCATTTCATCGCGGTAATTCACGATATTTTGTGCCAAAGCCGCGCCCAAACCCGAAATATAGGTCAAAATATGTTTGCTCGCCGTATTCAGATTTACGCCCACCAGATTCACGCAGTTTTCCA
The DNA here is from genome assembly GCA_031261165.1 of Prevotellaceae bacterium. Taxonomy (GTDB): domain Bacteria; phylum Bacteroidota; class Bacteroidia; order Bacteroidales; family Paludibacteraceae; genus JAISJU01. The sequence continues at coordinate 1,895 of JAISJU010000183.1, read as the reverse complement.
CCGTTTGGTCGAGGGCGGTTTTCAATTTTGTTTGCTCAACATCGTGCTGATATTGCCCCACGCCGATGGATTTCGGCTCAATTTTCACCAACTCGGCGAGCGGGTCTGCCAGACGGCGACCGATGGACACCGAGCCGCGCACGGTTACGTCATAATCGGGAAATTCCTCGCGGGCGATTTTGGAGGCGGAATAAACCGATGCGCCGTTTTCGCTCACCACAAACACCTGCACTTTGTGGTCGTAAGCGGTATTTTTTGCCAGATTTTCCGTTTCGCGGCTTGCAGTGCCGTTGCCTATCGCAATAGCCTGAATGTTATACATTTCCACTAATTTTTGCAATTTTCGCGAGGCTTGCGCCCATTCGTTTTGGGGCGGGTGGGGGTAGATGGTTTCGTTGTGCAGCAACGCGCCTGTTTCGCTCAAACACACCACTTTGCAGCCTGTGCGGTAGCCCGGGTCGAGGGCAAGAATGCGCTTTTGTCCCAATGGCGCAGCCAGCAACAGTTGCCTGAGGTTTTCGGCAAAAACCTGTATGGCGGCTTTGTCCGCTTTTTCTTTGCTCTGGTTGGCAAATTCGGTTTCAATGCTTGGTTTAAGTAAGCGTTTATAACTATCAATAACAGCAATGTTTACCTGTTCTGAACATTCCGTTTTCCCTTTCACGAAAATGCGCTGCAAACGTTCCACGCAATGCTCGTCTTCGGGCGAAATATTGACACGCAGAAAACCCTCGTTTTCGCCCCTGCGCATTGCCAGCAAACGGTGAGAAGAGCAACGGCTGAGTTTTTCATCAACATTAAAGTAATCGCGGTATTTCTCCGCCTCTTCTTCCTTGCCTTTGACCACGCGCGATGAAATCACCGCCTCGCGGGCAAAAATATTGCGCACGGAGTAACGCGCCTGCTCGTTTTCGTTCACCCACTCGGCAATAATATCGCGTGCGCCCTGCAACGCCTCCTCTGTATCTTGGGCGAAAGATATTTCGCCCCTACGCACAAAACGCAGGGCGAGGCTTTCCACATCGCCGCCGTTTTGTGCCATAATGATTTTTGCTAAAGGCTCCAAACCTTTTTTGCGGGCTATTTCGGCGCGGGTTTTGCGCTTTTGCTTATAGGGCAGGTAGATGTCTTCGAGTTCGGTGCTGTCCCACGTAGCGTCAATGCGTTTTTGGAGTTCGGCAGTCATTTTGCCCTGCTCTTCGATGCTTTTGATGATGGTGATTTTGCGCTTTTCGAGTTCAACGAGTTTTTCGTAACTCTCTTTTACAGCAGCAATTTGAACTTCGTCCATTCCACCGGTCATTTCTTTGCGATAACGGCTGATAAAGGGGATTGTAGCACCGTCATTAAGCAGTTTTATCGTCTTTTCAACGTGGTTTTTGCTTAGTTGCAGTTCTTGCGAAATGATGTTTGCAAATAGAATATTGTTGCTATTCGCAGGTGTTTCTGTCATTTTGTTTTTGCTTTAATTTTTGCTGGCGCAAAAGTAATAATTTTTTGGCACACAAACAACACCCCTCCCCCTGCCCCTCCCCACAGGGGAGGGGTGGCTACGCGGTGATACCCGGTGTACCGTACTCGGTGGCTACGCGGGCTTCGACTACGCTCAGCCACCAAAGCCCGCTCAGCCACCGGTAAAAACGTACCGAGCACACTCCCCTCCCTTGTGGGGAGGGGCTGGGGGAGGGGTGTAGGAGGGGCAGTGGTAATATAAGGCACGGATTGCAAATTACGAGTGTTCGGAAGATTGTAAAAACCTCATTCTTACCTAATTTCTCTAACAAAACAACCTCAGTAGCAGAAAAATTGGGTTATCTTAACCTCATTACCTCATTAAAACAATAAAAAAGAATGAGGTAATGAGGTTAGGTACAGACAAATCACTTGGCTACTGA
>JAISJU010000220.1 GCA_031261165.1 Prevotellaceae bacterium | reverse complement strand
TATGTGGTAACCGAATTTCCATTTAAAGGCGGTATGTCAATTATGGTCGGATTAATGAAAGTGTATCCCGCGCTTGCAAAATACATTGAAAGTCAAAACTTAAAAGACAGTCCGATAATGGAAATATACGATGTTCAGAATAAAGTAGTTATTTACCGAAAAGAAGTGGTGCCGCGCTGAAAATTATGCTCTATAAACTCCGACAAACACCAAAGAATATGAAATCAGACATCAAACTTTTTGAAGAAAAAAAAGTTCGCACAGTGTGGGACGAAGAATAGGAAGAATGGTATTTTTCTGCTTAAAGTGGCATTATGATTGGGAAAAACACGAAAAACTGAAAAATAATTTAAATGCAAAATAACATTACAATATGAAATCCAGATTATCAGGAACAGAAAATTTCAAAAACATCACAGGCTCGGAGGCATTGATGCTTTCGTTACTCAACGAGGGCGTGGAAACCATTTTCGGCTATCCGGGCGGGGCGATAATGCCTGTGTATGATGCCCTTTACGACTATCAGGAGCAGTTAAACCATATCCTCGTGCGCCACGAACAGGGGGCTACGCACGCGGCACAGGGCTTTGCGCGGGTTACGGGCGAGGTGGGCGTGTGCATCGTTACCAGCGGACCCGGGGCGACCAACGCCATTACCGGCATTGGCGATGCGATGATGGACAGCACGCCGCTTGTGGTTATTTGCGGACAGGTGGGCGCATCGCTGCTTGGCACAGACGCTTTTCAGGAGATTGATGTGGTAGATGTTACCGCGCCGATTACCAAATGGAGTTACCAAATTCGCCGCGCGGAAGATGTGACGTGGGCGGTGGCGCGGGCGTTCTACATTGCCAAAAACGGACGACCGGGACCGGTGGTGCTCGATTTTGCAAAAAATGCGCAAGTCGGAAAAATAGATTTTCAGCCCTCCGAATGCAAGTTTATCCGCAGTTATCAGCCTGTGCTTGAGCCTGAAAGCACGAAGATTGCCGAAGCCGCCGCGCTTATCAATTCTGCAAAAAAGCCTTTTGCGCTTGTCGGACAAGGCGTTACGCTCGGAAAAGCCGAAAACGAACTTCGCGCATTTCTCGAAAAAGCCGATATTCCGGCGGGTTGGACTTTGCTCGGCGAATCGGCGATGCCGACAGATTACCCGCTCAACAAAGGTATGCTCGGTATGCACGGCAACATTGCCACGAACATCAAAACCAACGAATGCGATGTGCTGATTGCCATCGGTATGCGCTTTGACGACCGCGTTACGGGCAACTTGGCGACCTACGCACGGCAAGCGAAAATCATTCATTTGGACATCGACCCATCGGAATTTAACAAAAACGTAAAAACAGATGTTGCCATTTTGGGAAATGTGAAAGAAACCTTACCTTTGCTCACCGAAATGTTGCAGCCGAATACGCACGCAGATTGGCTTGCCTCTTTTGCGGAATACGAAGAAAGAGAGTATCAAACCGTTACGAAAAAGGAACTCGAAAGCACAGACGGACATATTAAAATGGGCGAAGTGGTGCGCAAAGTGTCGGAAGCAGCGCGGAACGAGGCAATTCTCGTAACCGATGTGGGGCAAAACCAGATGATGGCGGCGCGGTATTTCAAATTCACTAAAACGCGAAGTGTGGTAACTTCGGGCGGTTTGGGAACGATGGGTTTCGGCATTCCGGCAGCCATCGGCGCAAAAGTGGGCGCGGCGGACAGAACGGTGTGCCTCTTTGTCGGCGATGGCGGTTTTCAGATGACCATTCAGGAACTCGGCACGATAATGCAGTACGGCATCGGCGTGAAAATCATTCTGTTGAACAATTCCTATCTCGGAATGGTGCGCCAATGGCAGGAACTGTTTTGGAACAAACGTTACTCTTCCACGCCGATGACCAACCCCGATTTTTGTGGCATCGCACGGGCTTACGGTATCAAAGCCGCCGAAGTGTCGGACAGGGTAGCACTCAACACCTCGATTGCCGAAATGCTGGCTGACGATGAGGCGTTTTTGCTCGTGGTGAATGTGGAGCCGGAAGGTATGGTTTACCCGATGACACCGGCGGGGGAAACGATTACTAATATTTTGATGGAGTGAGAAATTATATGAAATCAACTGAAATTCAAGCATTATTTGATAAATTTGAGCAAGTGTCTTCCGAATTAGAAGGCATAGAATGTTGGAGTGCTCGCGAATTGCAAGGTTTGTTGGGTTATACTCAGTGGCGTAACTTTGAGAATATCATTGACAAAGCCAAAGATGCCTGTAAAAATGCAGGTGAAAGTATTCCGTATCACTTTGCTGAGGTCAGCAAGGTGATAGAGGCGGGTAAAGGTGCACCCGACAAGCGTCCGGTTGCCGATTTTCTGCCGACTATCAGCATAAAAGCCAAAGATTTGGCGGCAGAGATGACTTCGCTCAATGTGCAGTCGAAAGATTTACGAGGTATTATGCCCATCGAAACCGAACATATCGATAATAATCTCGCAGTGAGGAAGATGCTTTTGGAACGCGGCATTGTTCCCGAAAATCTGCCACCTGCCGAAGACATTAAAAAAGTGGAACGAAAATTGAAAAGCGAGGAGAAAAAAGTGCTGAAAAATAAAGGGTAGGATTTCTCATTCCAGAAGATATGGTTTATCCGATGACATCGGCGGGGGAAACGATTACTAATATATTAACCGAATAACTAATATTATATTAAAAAAAATGATAAAAACAATTCAATTAACAGTCATAAACTTATGTTTATTATCCACTATCGTTGCTTGTACTTATGAGAGGAATAACAACTCTACGGAATACATTGTAGTAGAAACTCAAGAAACCGAAAGTAACATACCAAAAGTAAAAAACTTTGAGTATGATTTGATGACTATTCCTCAGTTTTTTACGGCAGTTATCGCTAACCATTTGAGTGATTTTTATAAAATTGATAGTGCGGCTTACAATGAATTTTGCGAAGAGGAAAATCTGATGCCCAGAGATACGAATAATATCAATCATTATTTTACACTTAAAATATTACACGATTTATTCACTTGTAGTTCAGCGTCAAATGGTTCGAGAGGAGAAATCTTGGATATTCCTTATTTCTGGCATTGGGTTACTCCTAATCCGAGATATGAAATATATTTTACGGCAACTGGACAATTGCTTAATAGAACGAGGCCTCCGCAAGAATTTTCCAAATACGGCAGTTTTGCAGACATTGACAGAACTCCATATTTATTTTTAAGCGACTTGCTGACGGAAAATCCGCAATATTATTCGGTTTCATGCGATACCTTTTCTACCTTTGGGTGGTGTAGTGAACGCGAAATGGCATTTTCAGCATTGGTAAAACTGCTGAATTATGATAGCAAAGTAGTAGCATCTGGAAATCACAGTTGGTCTGAAGTTATTCTAAAAATGAGGGATAAAAATGGCAATCTGAAAAATTATAAGGTTCATATTGACAACACTTTCGATAATGTCAGTTTCAATGCAATTACCCAAAGTGAAATAGACGTTTGGAAACAAAATTCAGGAAATTCGGATATTGAAAGGTGGTATAATAAAAAAACAATATCCGATGCTTCTAAAATAGAACAGCATATTGTTAATCAAACAGCAATGCAAAGAATTGAAAAAAAGACAGTTGAGTATTTGAAAAAATCGTTACAGAAATAGATAAAATATAAAAACAACATATTTATTATGGAACAAAAACTATACACCATCACCATTTTCTCGGAAAACACGCCGGGTTTGCTCAATCAAATCACGATTATTTTTACGCGCAGGCAAATCAATATCGAAACGTTGAGTGTGTCGCCATCGGCTATTGAGGGCATTCATAAATTTACCATTACGGCGTTTGCTTCCGAAGATTTAATTCAAAAGGTTGTGCAGCAAATCGACAAGCGCATCGACATTTTGAAAGCCTACTACAATGTAGATGAAGAACTGGTGCATCAGGAAATTGCGCTCTACAAAATCGCCACGCCCGAACTGCTCAAACTCGGCTCGGTGGAGGGCTTGATACGCAAGTACGACATCAAAATTCTGGAACTGAACGAAACTTTCACGGTGTTTGAGAAAACGGGGCATCACGCCGAAACGCAACAACTTTTCAAAGAACTGAGCGAAACGGTCGGCGTGTTGCAATTTATCCGCTCGGGGCGGGTGGCGATAACCCGCTCGAAAGTAGAGCGATTGAGCGATATGTTGGCGGAAATTGAGAAAAAGTGCAAAACAACATCATAATGGAAAAATTGATTGAACGTTACAAATCGCTGCGCAAAAAGAGTGCTATTCAGCGCAGTTATGCGGGGAAGTATGCCTTTGTGGGCATCGGCAACCACAGTCTGAATAACCTTTATCCGGTGATTGATTACCTGAAAATCCCGCTGAAATACATTGTTTGCAAAAGCGAACAGACGGCGGCACTTGTGAATGCCAATTATCCGAATGTGGTCGGCACGACAGACTATGAGGCGGTGTTGCGCGATGAGGAAATCATCGGCGTTTTCATTTGCACGGCACCGGCGGCGCATTTTGCGTTGGCAAAGCGGGCGTTGGAGGCGGGCAAACGGGTGTTTGCGGAAAAGCCGGTGTGCCTGTCGTCTGCGGAATTGCTGGAACTTGCGGCACTCGAAAAAGAGGGGAAAGTGCTTGCGGCGGGTATGCAAAAGCGGTTCTCGACCTGCACGGCGATATTGAAAAAAGAAATGCGGAAAGTCATTTCGTATAACTACCGTTTCCGCGTGGGGGCGTACCCGGAGGGCAATGCGGTGTGGGATATTTTTATCCATCCGGTGGATTTGGCGTGCTATCTGTTTGGCGAGGCGGAAATTGTTTCGTGCGTGAAAACGGCGGGCAGCGTTTTTCTGCATCTGCGGCACAAGGGCGGTGCAATCGGCGCGTTGGAACTTTCTACGGAATATGCTTGGTCGCAAGCCGTTGAGGAATTGAGCATCAATACCGAAAGCGGCGTTTATGAGATGAAAGACCATTTGCAACTGACCTTTTCGGCAAAACCAAAAAAGGTAGCCGGTATCCCAACGGAAAAGGTGTTTCCGCACACGCCGGAGGTGAAAATACTTTTTAACGGCAGTAACTTTTTGCCTGCATTCGGCAACAATCAACTTGTGTCGCAGGGATTTTTCGGAGAGATAGAGGCGTTTGTCAATGAAAAGAAAAACATTGCTGTGCCGTCTTCATTAATGAATACTTATAAAATATTGGAAGAAATTGATTTATAAACGTCGTGCCTTTGTGTCTTCGTGCCTTCGTGTTCAGTATAAGGGCGAAAATTTTTTCGCCCCTGCTAAACACAAAGACACAAAGGCGCAAAGACACGAAGAAATTAAAATATTATGTACAAAACAACTGATTACATACGGCGCGGGCTGCGAATGGCAAACAATTTCCTGTTGCCGAGCCGAAAGAAAGTATCCACACTGATGTTTTACGGCACAACATTGTGCGACTCGCGCTGCAAACATTGCAATGTGTGGGCAAAACGACCGGCGGAGCATCTGCCGAAAGAAAAAATCGTGGAAATGATGCGCAGCCGTTGCATTAGCAAAGATACGAGCGTGGGCTTGGAGGGCGGCGAGTTTCTGCTGCACCCGAAGGCAGAGGAGATTTTGCAGTGGTTTGTGGCAAATCACCCGAACTTCGACATACTGTCCAACTGCCTGAAACCCGAAAAACTGATAGAAACGGTGCGGAAATACACGCCGAAACGCCTCTATGTGTCGCTTGACGGCGGAAAGGAAACTTATGAGTTTATGCGCGGAAAAGACGGTTATGACAAGGTCATTCAGGTGGTGGAGGCGTGCAAGGACTTGGTGCCGATGTCGCTGATGTTCACGCTGTCGCCCTACAACTCGTTTGCGGATATGGAACACGTGGTGGGGTTGGCACTGAAATACGGCATTGACGTGCGCATCGGCATTTACAACAACATCGACTTTTTCGACACTACGGACAGGGCGCACACGCAGGCAAACGATACCTTTGCCGCCGATTTGAGAGGGCGCATTCCCGCCAATGTGCAGGAAACTTCGGAAAATATTGATTTTCTGTATCTGTATGACGAATGGAAAAACAAGCGGCTGAAACTGAATTGCTACAGCATCTACGACTCGCTGGTGATACACCCGAACGGCGATGTGCCAATTTGCCAAAACCTCGATGTGAAACTCGGCAATGTGTTTGAAAAAAGTCTTGACGAGATATTTAATTCCAAAGAAACGCGCAAAATACAAAATCAATATGCGCGGACTTGCAACGCGTGCTGGATTAATTTCCACCGCAAGTATGACATTGTGCTGCTGCGCACGCTCGAAGGCTTTTTGCCCAAGCGATTGATAGAACTTTTCTACGGAAAATATCAATGGACGGCGGATAGAAAAATGACGTATAAACAGGTAATAAGATGAAAGCAACATACAAATATCAGGTGCTGCCGCAAGAAACGGATTTTCTGAAAGAGATGACATTTGTCCGTTTGGGCGACCAAATACTGACATCGGCGGGCAGAAACGCCACCGACAACGGTTTTGGAATGCAGCGGTTGAACGAAATCAACGTTACTTGGGTGCTGGCAAAAATCGCTATCGAAATGGACAAGCCCCTGCGTGAATTTCAGCATTACGCCATCGAAACGTGGGTTGATGAGGTGGGGCGCGTAGGCACTTCGCGCAATTTCCGTATTTTTGACGAAAACGGCGCGATTATCGGCGGGGCGTGTTCAAACTGGGCGATGCTGAACATAGAAACCCGCCGCCCTGTGGATTTGCACAGCCTCGAAGGGCTTAAAGAATGTGCCGAAGCGGGCGATACGCCTGTTGAAAAACCCGCCAGACTGCCCGATGTGGGCGGCAATTCCGTAAGCCGGCACACCATAAAATACAGCGACATCGACACCAACGCACACGCGAACAGTTGCAGTTACATTCAGTGGCTTTGCGACCTTTTTGACAAAGAAACGTACAGCACAAAATTCATTAAACGCCTGGAAGTTCATTATATAAACGAATCGCTTTGGGGCGAAAGAGTAGAAATATTCCGCGAAGAACGGCAGCCTGACGATTTCTTTTTTGAAATAAAACGCGAAGAAAAAACAATTTGTAAGGCGCGGATTGTTTGGCGGAAAAGGTAAAAATGGCGCGTTTGCACTTTCCCAAGTTTGGGAAGTTGTAAATTTTCCAATTTTGCGATTTCCGAACTTTCGGAAGTTATAAATTTTCCAATTTTGCGATTTCCGAACTTTCGGAAGTTATAAATTTTTCAATTTTGCGATTTCCGAACTTTCGGAAGTTATAAATTTTCCAATTTTGCGATTTCCCAAGTTTGGGAAGTTATAAATTTTTCAATTTTGCGATTTCCGAACTTTCGGAAGTTATAAATTTTTCAAGTTTGCAACTTCCCAAGTTTGGGAAGTTATAAATATTTCAAGTTTGGATTTTCCCCGTTTTTTTTTATTACCTTTGCAGTCTTAATTTGTAATTTGTAATTGATAAAATATGGCAAAAGAACTCACCCCCCGCGCAGAAAATTACTCGCAGTGGTATCTCGACCTCGTAACCAAAGCCGACCTTGCGGAAAACTCCGCCGTGCGCGGCTGTATGGTCATCAAGCCCTACGGCTACGCAATTTGGGAAAAAATGCAGCGGCAACTCGACGATATGTTTAAGGCAACCAGACACGTGAATGCCTACTTTCCGCTCTTCATTCCCAAATCTTTTTTGAGCCGCGAGGCAGACCACGTGGAAGGCTTCGCCAAAGAATGCGCCGTAGTAACGCACTATCGCCTCAAAAACGACCCCAACGGCGGCGGCGTTGTCGTTGACCCGGCGGCGAAACTGGAAGAAGAACTCATCGTGCGCCCCACCTCCGAAACCATCATCTGGAACACATACAAAGGCTGGATACAGTCGTGGCGCGACCTGCCCATACTTGTTAATCAGTGGGCAAACGTGGTGCGCTGGGAAATGCGTACCCGCCTCTTCCTCCGCACCGCCGAATTTCTCTGGCAAGAAGGACACACCGCCCACGCCACCGCCGAAGAAGCATTGGAAGAAACCCGAAAAATGCTTGATGTCTATGCCGATTTTGCCGAAAACTTTATGGCAATTCCCGTTATCAAAGGCGTGAAATCTGCCAACGAACGCTTTGCCGGTGCGCTCGACACTTATTGCATCGAGGCACTTATGCAAGACGGAAAAGCCCTGCAAGCCGGCACTTCGCACTTCCTCGGGCAAAATTTCGCCAAAGCATTCGATGTCAAATTTATCAGCAAAGAAAACCGCGAAGAATACGTTTGGGCAAGTTCGTGGGGCGTATCCACGCGCTTAATCGGTGCGCTCATAATGACCCATTCGGACGACAACGGCTTGGTACTTCCCCCCAACCTCGCGCCCTATCAAGTAGTTATTGTACCCATTTACAAGAATTTCGAGCAATTAGACGAAATCAACAAAAAAGTAAATGAACTTCTGCCCAAGTTGCGAGCCGCTGGCATCAGCGTAAAATACGACAATGCCGACAACAAAAAACCCGGTTGGAAATTTGCCGAATACGAGTTGAAAGGCGTACCCGTTCGCCTCGCCCTCGGCACCCGCGACCTCGAAAACCACACCGTAGAAGTTGCCCGCCGCGACACGCTCACAAAAGAAACCCTGCCCATCGAAGGCATCGAAACAGTCATCAAAAACCTGTTAGACGAAATACAAAAAAACATCTTCAAAAAGGCTTATGACTATCGCGCCTCCGTAACCCGCGAGGTCAATTCCTACGAAGAGTTCAAAGTCGAAATCGAGAAAGGCGGTTTCCTCCTCTGCCACTGGGACGGCACGCCCGAAACCGAAGAACTCATCAAAAACGAAACCAAAGCCACTATCCGCTGCATTCCCCTCGACCCGGTCGATGAGCGCAGTCGAACCGCCGGCGCGTGTATGGTTACAGGCAAACCATCGGCGCAGCGGGTGGTGTTTGCGCGGGCGTATTAATTAAAAAGACAAGACGTAACACGTTTTCAAAACGTGTTACGTCTAAATTTCAACCAAATGAAACGCAAAGTCCAACAATACATCACCAAGCACAATTTATTTACTCCAAACGACAAAATAATTGTAGCCATAAGCGGAGGAGCAGATTCCACCGCTTTGCTGCATATTTTATTGTCGTTGAATTACGAGTGCATTGCGGCGCATTGCAATTTCCATTTGCGGGGCGAAGAATCCGACCGCGATGAACAATTTGTCGCCGAATTGGCAAGAAAATACGGCATCAAACTCCTAAAAACCGACTTTGACACCAAACAATACGCAGCTGAACAAAAAATATCCATCGAAATGGCAGCCCGCGACCTGCGCTACCGCTGGTTTGAAGAAATTGCGGTTGGTGAGCGCAGTCAAACCATCGCCGTAGCCCATCACCAAGACGACACGGCAGAAACCATTTTGATGAACCTCACGCGCGGCACCGGCATCAACGGTTTAACCGGCATCAAGCCCCGAAACGGCAATATTGTCCGCCCCCTCTTGTGCGTTTCCCGCAAAGAAATAATGGCATACATTCATAAAAATAAATTGCAATATGTAGAAGACAGCAGCAACGCCGACACACAATTCACCCGCAACTATTTCCGCAACCGGATAATTCCCGCCTTTGAAAAAATCAATCCCTCTTTTGTGGAAAACCTGCTGCAAACCGCCGAGCATCTCAACGATGTGGCGCACATTTATAATCAATACATCAAAAACCTGCGCTTCGACTTCGCTCAACGACCGAAAAACGGCAACATTCAGATAAACATAGCCCGCCTGAAACGCGAGCCTGCAAGCATTTTATATGAAATATTGAAAGATTACGGTTTCAATGCTGCGCAATGCACCGATATTTTGAGCATTATAGACGGCGAAAGTGGCAAACAGTTCTTTTCGCCCACGCACCGCCTCATAAAAGACAGGGATTTTCTGATAATTTCGCCGCTTTTGCAAGAAGAATGCGAAAAGGAATTGCATTTTGAGAAATTAGCGGCTGGCGCGGATTTGCAATCCGTGCCAAAATTCAAAATTGACAAATCGCCGAATATTGCTTATTTAGATAGCGACAAAATCATACAAGCACTCACCCTGCGCCATTGGCAGGCGGGCGATACCTTTTATCCTTTCGGAATGAAAGGCAAAAAGAAAGTAAGTGATTACTTCACGGATAAGAAATTCACGCTGCAAGAAAAAGAAAATGCGTGGCTACTCGTTTCGGGCGCGGATATTGTTTGGATAGTCGGCGAGCGCATTGACGACCGGTTTAAAATCACGGCAGACACAAAAAACATTTTGAAAGTAAGTTTTTAACCCGCGCACGAAACCTCAATCCCCGCGCGTTTCAGCAATTCCACACCATCGTCAAGCCTGTAACATTCGCCATACACCACGCGCCGTATGCCCGATTGGATAATCAGTTTTGCGCACTCAATGCAGGGCGAGGCGGTAACGTAGAGCGTTGCACCCTCACTCGAATTATGCGAGCGGGCGATTTTGGTAATAGCGTTTGCCTCCGCGTGCAAAACGTATGGTTTGGTCTTGTGCGTTTCTTCGTCTTCACACACGTTTTCAAAGCCCGATGGCGTGCCGTTGTATCCATCGGAAATAATCATTTTGTCCTTCACCAGCAACGCGCCCACTTTGCGCCGCTCGCAGTACGAATTTTCCGCCCAAATCTGCGCCATACGCATATAGCGTTGGTCAAGAAGTCTTTGTTTTTCTGTCATTGTAATAATTCTTTTGCAAATTCCGCCACATTTATTCCGTCAAAATTCCCCGAAGACATCATCAAAAGCGTCTTGTTTTGAAAATCAATTTTCTTCAATTCTTCTTGCAATTTTTCAGCATTGGTAAATACCTCCACTTTGCTGCCAAATGCTTCTTTCACTTTTTCGGGCGTTATCTCTTTCAATTTTTTGTGTTCTATAACTTCGGGATTAAAATACACAAAAGCAATGTCTGCCTCTTTCATACAATCCTTATATTCAGGCAGAAATGCCTCCGTCAGGCTGCTGAACGTGTGCAGTTCCATACAGGCAACAAGCCTGCGGTCAGGATACTGCTGTTTCACGGCTTTCACCGTTGCCCGCAATTTCGAGGGCGAGTGCGCAAAATCCTTAAATGCAATGCTGTTGTCCGTTTCCGCCACTTTTTGCAGACGATTGGCAGCCCCGCCAAACTCGCTGATAGCGCGGTAAAAATCCTTGTCCGAAATGCCCAACTGATTGCAAACCAGTCGCGCGCCGTTGATATTCTGCAGGTTATGCTCGCCGAAAACATTGAGCGGAATATCGCCGTTTTTAGTTACGAGAAATGTTTTGCCGCCATCAATTCTGTATTTATGCGTGCCGTAGGGTATCGCCGTTACATCTTCGCGCACCGTTTCGGCAATATCTCTGAGGTTTTTGTCTCCCTCGAAATAAATAAATTTGCCCTCCCGCATAATTTTTTCGGAAAAAATGCGGAATTGTTCCACATAATTTACAAACGTGGGGAAAACATTGATATGGTCCCAGGCAATGCCGCTCACCAGCGCAATGTGCGGTTGATAAACGTGAAATTTCGGGCGCAAGTCAATCGGCGAAGTCAGGTATTCGTCGCCTTCAAATACGGCAATCCGCGCTTCGTCTGACAATCCCACCATCGTGTCGAAACCCTCGATTTGTGCACCCACCATATAATCAAACTGCATTCGCTGCCGTTTCAGCACGAACAAAATCATTGACGTAATGGTCGTTTTGCCGTGACTGCCGCCGATAACCACGCGAATTTTGTCTTGCGTTTGCAAGTACAGATATTCGGGGAAAGAATATATGCGCAAACCCAGTTCGCGGGCGCGTATCAACTCCGGATTATCCTCGCGGGCGTGCATTCCGAGAATGACCGCCTCAACGCCCTTATCTAATTTTTCGGGAAACCAGCCCGCCCATTCGGGCAACAAGCCCGCAGTTTGCAAACGGCTTTTGGCAGGCTCAAAAATCTCATCGTCAGAGCCTGTAACCACGTATCCTTTATGGTGCAAAGCCAACGCCAAATTGTGCATCGCCGCTCCGCCAATGGCTATAAAATGTATCCGGTTCATAGTTCTTCTTTTTTTTTCGTTGCAAAAATACAACGGAAAAATTGAAGTAAGTTAGAAAAAACAATATTTTTTATGGTTGAAAAGCAATATTTTTTTTATACCTTTGCAAAAATTATTTTTTTACTCATTAAACAATAAATTACCATGGGAAAAAATGTAAAAGGAACACAAACCGAAAAAAACCTGCTGACATCATTTGCAGGTGAAAGTCAGGCACGTATGCGTTATACTTATTTCGCAAGTAAGGCAAAAAAAGAGGGTTTTGAGCAAATCGCCGCCATCTTTACCGAAACTGCCGACCAGGAAAAAGAACACGCCGAACGTATGTTTAAATGGCTCGAAGGCGGAAAAGTGGAAATCACGGCAAGTTATCCCGCCGGTGTTATCGGCACGACAGCCGAAAACTTGAAAGCCGCTGTGCCTGCGGGCAAACTTGCAGAGGCTATCGACAAAAATTTTGGCAGTTTCGACAATTTCAAAAAGGAATTTTCGGCGGCTGCAGTCGGACTGTTCGGCTCGGGCTGGG
>JAISJU010000218.1 GCA_031261165.1 Prevotellaceae bacterium | reverse complement strand
TTACCGTCAATCTTATATCTCTTTGCCTGTGGCGACAGTTTGATATTGAATTTTGTCTTGGAACGTAGCGTTGTAAGCATATCGTTTTCCAATTTTTCAACGTCATCAACACCGACAATATCAAACGTTTTCTTCTTTTGCGACACACCGAACACAATCCAACCTCCCGAAGTGTTGGAAAACGCAGAAACTGTTTCCCAAACATCTTTCGGAACGTCTGTACGGGCTGTTTTGACTTCAAAATTGTCCCATTCTATATCTTGTAAGCGTTGTAATAGTTGTTGCTTGTTCATATATTGGTCATTTTTGCAAAGTTACAAAATTAAACAAAAAATAGTTGCCTTGCGCATTGGCAAAGCCGCATATCCATTTGAAGTAATCATCGTACCACGAGGACTTGTATTCTATGTTTTGAGATTCGGACATAATGTTTATTTAAATTTGTGCAAACGGAGAACGAAACCCTAAAATCGCACTGCCGTTTGAGCGGGATACACCTGCCATTGCGCTAAACTACGTGTTATGGGCAGTTTTTCTTGTATTCGCGTTATATTTCTGTCAATTACATTAAGTGCCTGATTGTTAGAAATTATTATTTACTTATTTACAATATACTTTTTCCAAAAGACTCAGAGTATGATTCAGATATACCAAGTCTTTTTCGTGACCAGCCTGTTCTTCTATAATATTAATTATCGGATTTTTATGAGTAAATTTATATGGAGAAAGCGCAAGAGTATATGCAAAAATACCGGCTATAGGAATTTTATCTCCAGTATTCATTACTTTATGAATTTGTTTACTTAATTCTCCCTGTTTTCCTCCATATTTTCCATTAGCAAAATCATACAAATCTGTGTCTCCAACAGGCGGGGAAGCAAACCCATAACAGATTATGTTTTTTGTCGGGACACCATTCTCTTTTAAATTTAAACTTATTAACTCTGCTATAGCCCCGCCTAAACTATGTCCAGTCACAATAAACAAAGTATTTTTAAGGTCTTGGGCTTTGTAATCTTTATTTTCTTGCATTTTGTTCAAAATTAATTTAGTACAATAATAAAATCCAGCGTGAACTTCTGGTGTTTTATCAAAAAATTCAATTGTAAAAGTTTCTTTTAAATTTGGAATACCATCCGACCATTTAACCGGGTATGCAAATATATCTGATAGAATGTTCCCAATGTTTTTAGTGCCTCGAACGCTTATCATTACTACAGTTTTCGTATTATTGATAGTTTTGTCTAATTTTTTAACGCCAATAAAAGCCTGTAAATCAATCCAATTTAGGGATTTTAAAGGCACTATCGGTGTATTTGGAAACCCCATTGTATCCATAGTATTGTTGACACTCTTATAGGCATCACTTGAAGCTTTCATACACCAATATGCGAACTTCTTATTGTATGTTACAGGATTTGAAAATACAGAAAGATAATCATCATAAGAAAGATATTCTATCCCTTTGTCATCTACTTCAATTACTTTGACCTCAAAAGCAAGTGGTTCTTGACTTTGTCCACCTGAATTTTTGGCATAAACATTAACATACATTATTCCTTCTTCTTTTGGCACTTTCCAACCCCATTCACTTTTATTAATCCAACCACTTGTAGAATCCTTACCTAATACCATCTTTTTTCCATTCTTGTCGTAAAAAGACCAATTTACACAACATTGTGTTGCATTTGGACTATTCCAACTGAAAGAATAATAACAATCTTTAGGTACTTTATTTGGTGTATTAACTCCTTTTGGCGCATACGGTTTGATTTTATCAGATTTCCCTTGTGCCCACCTTAATTCTTCGGCAGCATTGTATTGTGAACCTGCATCAGGAATTATTTTTTGTACTTCTTTAATAAGTTCGCTTACATTTACTGTATTTGTACCGCTTACATTAGAAACTAGACTTGTATGTTTGTCAGGATTATCTGAAAAATTTATAGTTCCCTCTGCTTTTTTAGAATTTCCATCGTAAGCAGACCATTTTATTGTATTATTCGCCAATTCCCATTTAACAGTATAATTTCCATATTGTGTTGTATTATTATTTTGGGGTGCAGGTCGTTGTTTAACATCTTCTCCTTGTGCTCTTTTCATTTCATCGGAAGCACTGTATTGAGAGCCTGCGTTAGGGATTAGTTGTTTCGCTTTGTTAACCAATTCGTCGCAACCGCTCAAAGTAATAAAACAACACGCGAACAAAGCCATAAAAAGCAATGTAGTAAGTTTATGTTTAATAAAACATTTCATCTGTTTTTCTTTTTGTAAAAAAAATATGGCGCACATACGTCATTGCGATTAGAGTATATGCGCCATACGCTTAATTTGTTTTTGTAAATGGTATTCCACTCCACCAAAGCGTGTCATTCTTGAACTCACAGGCTATTCCAGCAGTGGCGACGCCATCAGAAAAACTGAGTGTGCCGTTTTCGTACTTGTACTTCACGGTAATACCCTGTCCTGTAAATGGGAATACCGTAGTAAAGTTGTCCCCATCAATAATTATTGCCTGTATTACACCTTTCGCAATATCTTTGTACTCTTCTGTTGGTGCATAACGACCATTAGGCAGACCTCCGCCGCCGCAAGAAGTCAATGTTACTGTAAAAAACAGAATTGCAGCAATCGCTAAATTAAATAATTTTAAATTTTTCATTTTTGAAATATGTTTAAATATTTGTGCCTACTCTTTATGGGATTTTCGGCATTAACTCCTCTTTATTTGTTAATGAAATGAAAAATCTGGTAACATTATTGCTTTCAGTATTTGAAACAATACAATATAACCAACAACTGTAACTGCTAATGAAATAATAGAATATGTGTCTGCTTTATCTTCTGCGGGTTTCAACATCGGTTTTAAACCGACAAAGAGCAAATACAGTCCGTAAAGTCCTACAAGAAAGAGGAGCCACCACAACGAGTGGTGAATGTTAAAAATTCCTGCAAGAAACATTGGTGTATATGCGTAAGCCACAAGTGAAAATGTTCGATTGAAATTTTTTGTTGCACCAAAATTGTCTGCCAACGCATTGATAATAAATGTCGATAAGTATATTCCACCAAGCAACACAATTATTTGTACGATTGCCATACGAAACCCTAAACCAGCATCGCTAAAATGGTGTCCATTATATGAATAGCCAATCAGTCCGTAACCTATAAAGGCAAAAAGTGCGGGTATCAACAATAAAGGTAGAATATATGAGGTAAGCACTTTTGTATGAGGAGTATCTTTCTGTTCAATTGCCTGATATTCGGTTTTAGGACTTAAAAGCATCTGTTTTGCTCTGTTAAATGCACCTTGATAAGAAGTGGCTGTCTTGCTATATAATTCAGTTGTTTTTTGTTTTGCTACTTCTGCACCTTTTATAATGTCTTCTGTGGATATATTTGGAATTTTTATTGCGGATTTATCTTGTGTATCAGTTGTTTGATTTTTTACTACTTCTTTGATTTTTCGTGCTTTTGCAAAAAATCCCCAAATTGAAAAACCTAAAACTAATATTGAACTGACAACTTCAAAAATCAACATTCCATCTGACATACCTCTGGATATATTTTCCCACTCTGAAAACATAATCGTCGACATTTTCATTCTAAAACCAGCATCTATGTTTGAACTTATAAGTAAGGTTATTAAAGTGAAAGCAGAAACGATAATAGATACACAAAAAATATATTTTGTATATTTTGCATAGTCTTCAAAATTTGGTTTGCAATTTTTAATTGCAGAGGAAACGCAAAAAGGAACCAATACAATATATGCTATCAGACAACCAATAAGTACCAAAGAAATTGGGAGGGCTGAAGGAAGTAGCGACATTTCTTTTGTGTGCGCCAAAATTCTAAATAATGGAAACATTGGTATTATTGCCAATAAAGAAAAAAATCCGACTAAACCCGATAGGGTTGCCTTGGCATTTTTTATAATTGACCAAATTAGGAAACCAGGGATTCCGACAAAAAGAATCAATAAAAATATTGTTTTCATTTTTTACCCTCCTATAGAAATAAAGTTTACCTTACTCGTATGGCTTTTCAGACTCGCCCCGTTTTTGAAATGGTCTCTGGTTTCCATTGCACTTTTGTGCCTTTTTTGTGTGAAATCCTGATACATAAAAATTTAAAATAGAAATTTCAATTATGCCTCCACTTTTGGCTTTCGGCTTCTCCTTTCCGCTGGGCAGCCCACAAACTTGCCCATAACTCATAAATACACGCAAGAATATAACTTTATTTTTCAAATAGTCAAACATTAAAAGAACATCAACATTTTTACTATCTGATATATTAGAAGATTTTTTTTATTGCGTATTAAAAATATCAATTTTACCGCATTTCAAAGTTCCGTTAGGGACATTTTGGGTTGTGCAATTATTTCAATTATTAATTTTCAATTGATTTATACTTTCTTCCAAACTCCTAATTTTACTCTCAGCATCAGCCAACTTTTTACGCTCAATTTCAACAACTTCGGGCTTGGCATTGGCTACAAATTTTTCGTTGGATAATTTACCTTGTACTGATTTTTTGAAACCTTCCTGATATTTCAGTTCGGTTTCAAGTTTTTTCAATTCTTCTTCTACATTAATTAAATTGCCCACAGGAACGGCATACTCTGTTGTGCCAACCAAAAATGAAACTGCGCCTGTTGATTTTTCTGTAACTGTTTCAATTTTTTCGATATTGGCAAGTTTCCGGATTACTTCATCATAATCATTATTGTGTTCGCCTGTAACTTGCAAAATTAATTTTTCTTTCGGCGAAATGTTTTTTGAGGCGCGGATATTGCGAATGTTGGTTATGATTTCTTTGGCGATTTCAAAATTGTTTTCTTCGGGAACATTAAAATCAGGAAGTTGAGAAAACATAATACTGTCATTCTCTGCTCTTTCTTCCATTGCGTGATACAATTCTTCGGTAATAAATGGCATAAAAGGGTGCAAAAATTGCAACAAATTTTCAAAAAAACACATTGTGTATTGATATGTTCTTGCGTCAATTGATTTGCCAAATTCGGGTTTGATTATTTCCAAATACCAAGCCGAAAATTCGTCCCAAAATAGTTTATATATCAACATTAATGCCTCTGATAATCTGTATTTTGAAAATAAATCCTCAAGTTCAA
Organism: Prevotellaceae bacterium; assembly: GCA_031261165.1. GTDB lineage: Bacteria > Bacteroidota > Bacteroidia > Bacteroidales > Paludibacteraceae > JAISJU01. The sequence goes on along the minus strand of JAISJU010000218.1, from coordinate 2,588 downwards.
TGCTTGTTTTACGCAACAATCCCCCAAACCAATTTATAGCAATAAAATTTTCTTGGGGCGTATCCTTAATTTCTCTTTCCCAGCCTTTTATCAACCGAAAGGCATTCCATATTTTATTACAAAAATTCCGTCCCTGTTCGCAAAGTACCTCGTCAAAATGAATGTCGTTTCCGGCAGGCGCGGAGAGCAACATTCCCATTCGCACGCCGTCTGCGCCGTATTTGTTCATCAGTTCAATCGGGTCGGGCGAGTTGCCGAGTTGTTTGGACATTTTACGCCCGATTTTGTCGCGCACAATGCCCGTAAAATAGACATTTCGGAAACATTCCTTACCGCGAAACTCGTAACCGGACATAATCATTCGCGCTACCCAAAAGAAAATAATATCGGGTCCCGTAACGAGGTCGTTAGTTGGGTAATAATAGTTAATTTCTTCATTATCAGGATTATTTATTCCATCGAACACAGAAATAGGCCACAGCCAAGACGAAAACCAAGTGTCGAGGCAGTCTTCGTCTTGTTTCAAATCCGAAATTTGCAACGTAGCATTTCCCGATTTTTCACGCGCCAAAATCAGTGCTTGTTCTGGCGTTTCTGCCACCACAAAACCGCCTTTGGGCAAATACCACGCAGGAATTTGGTGTCCCCACCAGAGTTGGCGTGAAATGCACCAGTCCTTTATGTTGGTCATCCAGTGGCGGTAGGTGTTTTTGAATTTTTCGGGATAGAATTTTATTGTATCGTCTTCTACGGCATCGAGGGCGGGTTTTGCCAAATCTTCCATTTTCAAAAACCACTGCATCGACAGTTTCGGCTCAATAATGGCACCTGTCCGTTCCGACGAGCCGACTTTGTTGGTATAGGCTTCCACTTTTTCGAGCAAACCTTTTTCTTCCAACTCTTTTTCGATTTGCTTGCGTACCACAAAACGGTCTTTGCCTGCGTAATGCAAGCCGTATTGATTTAAAGTGCCATCGGCATTAAAAATATCGAGCGTTTCCAAACCGTATTTTTCGCCCAACATATAGTCATTCACGTCGTGTGCGGGCGTAACTTTGAGGCAGCCGGTACCAAATTCAATATCCACATAATCATCTTCAATGGCCGGAATTTCGCGATTGACAATCGGCACAATCACTTTTTTGCCCTTCAAATGTTGATTTTTCGGGTCGTTCGGATTGATACACATTGCAGTGTCGCCGAAAATGGTTTCGGGGCGCGTGGTTGCCACGATGGCGTACGCTGGCGCGGGTTTGCAACCCGTGCCGTCATTTTCACGTACCGATTGCAAATCGGCGCGAGCGTCAGAGGCATCAACGACTTTATATCTTAAATAATAAAGTTTCCCTTGCTGTTCTTTAAAAATAACCTCTTCGTCAGAAAGCGCAGTTTGTGCACTCGGGTCCCAGTTTACCATTCGCACACCCCTGTAAATCAATCCTTTGTTGTACAAATCGACAAAAACTTTTAGCACGCTTTCGCTGCGTACTTCGTCCATCGTAAAAGCCGTTCTGTCCCAGTCGCACGAGCAGCCGAGTTTTTTCAACTGTTCGAGGATAATACCGCCGTGTTTGTGTGTCCATTCCCAAGCGTGCGTGAGAAATTCCTCGCGTGTAAGGTCTGTTTTTTTAATACCTTCGGCGGCGAGTTTGGCAACCACTTTTGCTTCGGTGGCAATGCTTGCGTGGTCAGTACCCGGCACCCAGCAGGCGTTTTTGCCCTGCATTCGGGCGCGGCGCACCAATACGTCTTGAATTGTGTTGTTCAGCATATGCCCCATATGCAGCACGCCGGTTACGTTGGGCGGCGGGATAACGATTGTAAACGGCTCTTTTTCATTCGGCTCGGAATGAAAAAATTTGTTTTCGAGCCAGTATTGGTACCATTTTTGCTCGATTTCGGTGGGATTGTATTTGCTTGATAATTCCATTTTTTTATTATTTTTTTTCGAGGTGCAAAGATATGAATTTTTAGAACGCGGATAACGCAGATGACACGGATTTTCGCAGATTTTTTTTACAGAATTATATCATTAATAATATTTACCGATTGAGTTTATTCTGAAATTACACAAAAAAGTCTGCGAAAATCCGTGTCATCTGCGTTATCCGCGTTCTCGCGTCAGCAGTACTACTGCCTGCGCAGCAATGCCCTCTTCGCGCCCCACGAAACCGAGTTTTTCGGTGGTGGTGGCTTTTATTGAGATGTCGTCTTCGGCAATGTTCATTACTTCGGACAGCGTTTTTTGCATTTGCGGAATGTGCGGGTTGAGTTTTGGGCGTTCGGCGCAAACTGTTGCATCAATATTACCGATTTCATAGCCTTTTTGGCGGATAAGTTTTGCCGTGTCGGCGAGTAGAATTTTGCTGTCGATGTTTTTAAACTCGCCCGCTGTATCTGGAAAATGATAGCCGATGTCGCGCAAATTTGCCGCACCGAGCAACGCATCGCATATTGCGTGTATCAGCACATCGGCATCGGAATGCCCAAGCAGTCCGCGCTCATAATCAATTTTAATGCCGCCCAGCCACAACTCCCTGCCTTCGGCAAAGCGATGAACATCGTATCCGAAACCTACTCTGATTTTT
>JAISJU010000100.1 GCA_031261165.1 Prevotellaceae bacterium | reverse complement strand
TTGAAAGCGTTCCCGAAGTCACGGTTATGGTGGCATCCCGTTCATCCGTGCCGGTGTTAGCCTTCACCTTCACCGTAAGCGTTCCATTGCCCTCCCCGGAAGCACCGGTCAGGGTGCACCAAGAGGCATCCGAATCAGCTTTCCACGCGCCATTGCTCGTCACCTCAACGGGATAGTTTTTTGCCGCAGCAACGGCTTCAATACCCGATTTGTTCAACGACAATACCGGCTCAACTTCGTTCGCAGCCTGCACTATTTTGATTTTCACATCCTTACCAATATCGCTTTTCAACACCAAAGTGCACTCTCTCGGTGCAAGTTCAGAATTGTTGCTCGCATAAATCCTTGTGGAATTGTACGGTGCGTTTTCGTCGGAACGACTATATGAAGCATAGCACCAGTTATAGTCAGTATTTTCAAACGACCACGAAAAAGGAAACAGCGTGCTGTTGGCAAATTCAATGTTTTGCGGTTCTGTTCCAACAAGCGTAATTGCAGCATTATTTTGCAGTTTCATTTCTTTTTCCGAGCCAATAAAAGGTCGCTGAAACTTTATGATAGCCCTGCTTCCAATGGCATCATACATACTTGCGAACATTCGCCAGTAAGTTTTTTCCGATGGCGAATAGGCAATATAGCCATATCCTTCCTCTACGGCAAGTTTATTTGCCCATCCCGTTGGGGGAATACTGCTTACCGCCGTCAATCCCTTGACTTTCCCCACGGTGGCAAACAATGCACCCGTAAAATTGCCATCCACAATAGAAATGGTATTGTCTATCCTTTCGGACGAACTCGCCATATCCAGCGCAATTGTCCCTTCGGGGTCCTGCGCAGATTCATCCTCATCACCGGTATTACAACCGATTACCACTGCTGCCATTAGGCAACTCAAAAAAATCACATTCTTTTTCATCTGTTTAAAAGTTTTTGTCCTCACTCTTAAACTCAGACAAACAAAAAACGTGAAACTGTCCGTTGTTGCCTATTTTGCATCCGTGGCCTTCTAAAACCGTTTTACGTAAATAAGTACGAAACAGTTCACGCCTCACAGCGTGAACCTCCGCCTTATTCTCACGTCTTTGAAATTTAGAAGTTTTCGGATGCAGAGAATAAGAGCTTAGCTCTATTATTAATATTTTATAATTTTATTTTTCTGTTTCATTGTTCGTGTTTTTTATTTCACGGGGCAAAGGTAAGCACTATTTTTGAATTGTGCAAATAATTTTGAAGATTTTTTTGCAAATTTCAGAAAAAAGCGGTGAAAATGTTATGAAATAATTTGGTTTTTATTTATTTTGTATTACCTTTGCGCTCAAATCGTAAATTAATTATCTAAAATAATGAAATATTTTTTATTCATAGACGAATGTGGCGACCCGTGTTTAGCCAATTTTGATGTGTCGTTTCCTGCATTTACTTTGTGCGGTATTCTTGTTTCCGAACCTGATTATTTCAAAATGACTGCCGAAGTCACTGAAATGAAGCAAAAATATTGGACTGACAAACAAGTTATTCTTCATTCGCGAGATATTCGGAAATGCGAAAAAGGGTTCGAGATATTGTTTAACCCTGATATTAAGCAATCTTTTTACGAAAGTCTTAATGTCATAATGAAAGAGAATCATTACGTAATTGTGTCATGCAGCATTCTTAAAGAGCCTTACACAAAAGAATATGGTTGTTTCGGCGATATTTATGCGCAATCTCTTTTAGATATCATCGAAAAAACCGTATCCTTTTTAGATGAGCAGGGTGACAAAAATATTGAGTTACAGGTATGTGCTGAGCAACGAGGCAAAAAAGAGGATGCTTTGTTATTCAAATTTTACAATGAGGTTTTGGCACGAGGAACTTATTCTATAAAGCCGGAAAAGATACAACAATACTTCAACTGTTTTGAGTTCAAAAACAAAAAAGAAAATATTATTGGCTTGCAAATGGCTGACCTTGTTGCGTATCCCATAACAAGATATGTTTTGAACAAAAATGCGATAAATCCGGCGTTCGCCATCATCGAACCTAAAATTTATGTCACGAAAAAAGAGCTACTTTGATAGTAACCCTTTCCCAACCGGGGACACCCCAGCCCAAATATTTCAGCCGCCTAATGCGGTACTAATATTTTTTCGCTACAAAGGTACGGCTTTTATTTCTAATTTCCAAATAATTTTGAAGTTTTTTTTTGCAAATTTCAGAAAAAAGTGGTGAAAATGTGCGCACATTCAAAATTAGGCGATTTGGTTTGCACAAAAAAAAGACGTACCTTTGTGCCATAATATTAAAAATTATTGAATATGGCAATTCCGGTAAGAAGCTTTCCCGTCCTTGAGGGCGAGGTAGCAGAAAGATTTGAAGAGAATGCACGATGGGCAGAGGAACATCGCGGGTCGATTGACTTTTCCAAACAATTCGCTGCATGTCAAGAGATGGTAGATGATTTCAGAGCAAGGATGAGAAATTCCAAAATGTGAAAGATGGAGTTTCTACATGATTTTTGCTTTTTGTCGCTTCTCAACGCAGAAACGTTGACACAATGCCAGCCTTTCAGTTGCGGTGATGCAGACTTGGACGACTTTTTTCTCAATGATGCTGCCAATTTCAACCAACAATTGTTGGGAAATTCGTATTGTTATCGCCGGAAAGACGACCCATCCGTAATTGTGTGCGCTTTTACCTTAGCCAATTCAAGTGTTGATGTTCGACATTTGCCGGGCAGCAGACGTAAAAAGATAACAGCACTTATTCCACACGAAAAGCAATTGAGCAACTATCCGGCAACATTGGTGTGTCGGATTGGTGTCAATACGGTGTTCAGAAAAAAGGTATCGGCACCGAAATGATGGACTTTATAAAATCAGTTCAGCACGAGAATTGGTCCAGTTGTCGTTACATTACCGTTGATGCCTATAACAACGAAGTTACAAGACATTATTACGAAACAAACGGTTTTCAAAATCTTTTTTCAACGGAAGAACAGGAAAAAGAATACATCGGTATGCCGCCCGAAAAGGAGTTGAAAACACGACTGATGTATTTTGACTTAATCCTTCTGCTGAACACTATATTTTGATGTATTGTACATACGGAATTATTTTTTAAGTCACCAAATAATTTTGAAGTTTTTTGCAAATTTCAGAAAAAAGTGGTGAAAATGTGCGCACATTAGAAATAACCACCGCAAAGGTATGAAATTTTTTTTTCGTACCT
>JAISJU010000170.1 GCA_031261165.1 Prevotellaceae bacterium | reverse complement strand
TTGCCGGTAACGCTATTGATAACCTGCGAAAGCGTTTTGCTGTGTATCCCCATTTTTACGGCAAGCGTATCCAATACCAATTCATACTCTTTGAAAAGCCCGTCGAGCAAAATCCGGTGCGCCTGTTCCACAATTTCATAATCTTCGTCGGCAGGCATATTCTTTTCAATTTCCATGTCTTTATCTTTGCCAACGATTTCAAGCGCCTGCTGATTAGCCCATTGCTGATTTTTGCGGACAAGTTCCCGATTGCGGAGAACGATTTGACGGCTGTAAAAAATCCATATTCCAAGTGTAATGAGCAACAGGATACAGCCAGCCAAAGCAAAAAGGAAATTGCTACGGTGGCGTTCTTTTTCAATGGTAATGATTTCGTTTTGATATTCAAGTTTGTCCACTTCGTAAACGGTACGGATTTCGTCGAGACGGGCGCTTACTTCCACGTTGCTGATGGAATCACGCGCAGCGATATCTTCCTTAAACAGCACATAGGCATCTTCGGCGCGTCCCAACTTTATCAGCGATTCTATCTGAACTTTTCTGACGTTTTGCATAAAGTATCCTCCCGCAAATGTTACCTGCTTGCGGTAAGTTTCACTTGCCTTGCCTGCCGATTCCAGCGCCTTTTGGTATTGCCTGCGCGAAAGAAGAATTTGCGCCCGTGCAAGATGGACGGTTATTCTGTTGGTAATATCCGCATTTACGCTGTCCAGTTTCCGACACCATGCTTCGGCTTCGTCGTACCTGCCCGATGCCGTACATACTGCGACACGGATGCTCCACAGATTCCATCGGGCATTGAGGACAGGCGTTTTGGCTATTGTTTCGTATTCAAGAATAAGGTTTTCCATCTCGTCGGCATAGCGTTGGGCTTCTTCAACGCGGTTCAGGTCGAGAAGAGCGCGGCACATAGTGAAACAGGCATTGATGCGGATATGAAAAAATGAGCGAGTTTCCCGTAAAAGTTCAATGCTTCGCTGCATACATTCAACCTGCCGGTCGAGCATGTATTGCGTACCGTAAACGTCGCCCATGGCTATCAGCGCCATGGCTATGCCTTCGTTGTTTTGTCGGCTTTTGGCGTGTTCAAACATTTTTTTCGCTTCCGAAAGGGCTGCTTTTACGTCGCCCGACCGCCAGCAGGAGCGGCAGAGTGTCTGGCAAATCTGATAGTAATAGTTCCATATTTCATGTTCCGCCAAAAAATCAAGATACTCAGGCGCGTGTCTTATGACTTCTTTATGTTCTCCCCGATTGTTGTATGCACCCAGAATATTTACCTGCAACATGCCTTGATAGTCGTAGCGTTTCTGCCGCGCCGCCTCAGCGTCAATCTCGGCGGAGAGTGCAAGAAACTCTTTCATAATGCTGTCGTTTTTCACCAGCGGATAATAATGACTCGACAGTTGCAGATATGCTTTTATCCTGTCTTCGCCGTCGGTTTGTGAAATGACGCCGCGCAGAGAATCTATCTGATGCTGTCTGCCGTTCTGCGCCGTTACAAGGCAAGGAAACAGGAGTGTCAGCGTTAAAAGTATGTTTTTCATAAAATGAAGTGTGATATTTTTATTCCTTCATTTCACTGTCTTTATTTTTAAATTGAGTGGGGTGAAGTCCGGTGATTTGTTTAAAAGTCCGATAAAATGCCGTATAACTGTTGAATCCTACCTGCCAGTAAATTTCTTTCAAACGCAGGTCTTTTTCGTGCGACATTATGCGTATGGCTTCTTTTATGCGGTATTCATTGACAAACTGGTTGAAATTTTTGCCGGTAACGCTATTGATAACCTGCGAAAGCGTTTTGCTGTGTATCCCCATTTTTACGGCAAGCGTATCCAATACCAATTCATACTCTTTGAAAAGTCCGTCGAGCAAAATACGGTGCGCCTGTTCCACAATTTCATAATCTTCGGCGGCAGGCATATTCTTTTCAATTTCCATGTCTTTATCTTTGCCAACGATTTCAAGTGTTTGTAGATTCGCCCATTGCTGATTTTTGCGGACAAGTTCCCTGTTGCGGAGAACGATTTGACGGCTGTAAAAAATCCATATTCCGAGCGTAACGAGCAACAGGATACAGCCGCCGAGGGCAAAGAGGAAATAGTTGCGGTTGTGCGTTTTTTCAGCAATATGCTTATCAACATCATACTGAATACGCAGTTCGTCGATTTTGGCGTTAAATTCAATGTTGTGCAGCGAGTCATTAAATTCAACGAAGCGTTCTAAATATTCCGCTCCTTCTTCGGCTTTGCCCAAAAGCAGAGCGGCTTGTGCAGCATACTGCAAAAAATGGCAGCGATTCACTAATTTATTTCGTTTTGTCTCCAAGTCATAACCCTTCAAAGCCCATTCCAATACTGCGGAGTAATTTTTATTTGCCAAATAATAAAGAACGCGGTGATTGGCAATACTTCCCATATAATAGTCGGTTATATTTTCGGGTTTTTCGAGCAATTTACAATATTTTTCCGCTTTTGCATAATCTTTTATTTCATCATAAAAACTAATGTTAATCTGATAAAAATTACAGCGCAAAATTTTTGTTTCCCATTTGTTGCTTTCTGCTTTTTTTAAATTCATTTCCCATTCATTAAAATACTTTTCAACATCTTTCCATCTTTTCAATTCCGTGTAACAATCTATCAAACTTGCATAAATGTAAGATTGCAGCGTATAAGTATCTTTTGTTATTTTAAGTATTTGCAAAGCAGCCAAATATGATTTGCACGCATCTTCAAGACGTTTTGAACCGTTGTACAATTCTCCAAGCGTGTAGAGTGCGTAGGGCTGTGCAGTAGGGTAATCAATGGTTTTGGCATCGCTGTAAAACTGATTGGCTATTTTCATTGCCTCATCAAATTTTCCCAATTCAAAAAGAGTCATAACAAAAAAATTATACTCCTGAATGTACTTATTGTAATATTTGCCTGTTTTCATAAAATCAAGAGTTGCAGGCAAAATTTCGAGCAATTCTTCGTGTTTTGCATTATTTCTAAACCATAGAATCATTCTGTGTTTGGCTGCTTTCATTGCAAAAGAATCTTTTGCCGCAGTTGCCGCCTGTTCAAATTCTGTGTTATACTTCAAAAAGGTATCGGCAGGCGTAGAAGCATCATTAAACAGTATAATGCCTAAATGGTCGTATGCTGCAAATTTAGCCTCGCCTTCTGCTATGTTAATAACTTTCAGCAGCGAATCTTTTTTTACAAGGTAATCGTCTTGCGCCGCAAAGGTCGGCACTGCAAATAAGATTGCGAGAATTAGGGAAATTGTGTGTTTCATAATTTTTTTAAATATTTAGTTGTTTTTGTTTAAAAATATAATACAAAGGTACAATAAT
>JAISJU010000111.1 GCA_031261165.1 Prevotellaceae bacterium | reverse complement strand
CGCGTCATTGCGAGGCGGTGTATTGAGCGCAGTCGAAATGAACGAAGCAATCCAGAGAAATTTATAATAAAAATTCTTTTTCTAATTTATCAACAATATCCTGCGCCACAGCACATTTTGTTTTCAGTTCAAAAACTTGTTTTCCACCGTTTTTATCTATCATCGTAATTTTGTTGGTATCATAGCCGAAAGCCGCATTTTTGTCCTGCAAGGAGTTGAGTACGATAAAATCAAAGTTCTTTTTCGCCAATTTTTCTTTGGCATTTGCCTCTTCGTTGTCCGTTTCGAGGGCAAAACCGACCAGAATTTGCTTGCCGGTTTTCATTTTGCCAAGTTCGGCAGCAATGTCTTTGGTGGCTTGCAGTTCCAAAATCAAATTCGTGTCTTTTTTCTTTAATTTGGTGTCCGACTGTGTTTTAGGTGCATAATCGGCAACGGCAGCAGCCAAAATCGCCGCATCGCTCTCGGGGAAATATTTAACCGCCGCTGCATACATTTCTTCGGCACTTTCCACATCAACACGCTGAATGTTAGCGCGTTTCACAGTTAAAGCGGTATGCCCCGAAATCAAAATCACTTCCGCACCGCGCTCGGCACAGGTTTCTGCCAAAGCATAGCCCATTTTTCCCGAAGAATAATTGCCAATAAAGCGCACAGGGTCGATTTTTTCGTAGGTGGGTCCCGCAGTAATCAGTATCTTTTTGCCTTTTAAAGTCAGTTTTCGGGCAAAAAAGTTTTCCAGATAACTCACGATTTTTTCCGGCTCTTCCATTCGCCCTTTGCCGTCAAGTCCGCTTGCCAACTCACCGCTCGCAGGCTCAATGATGTGATTTCCGTAAGAAAGGAGTTTTTTCAAATTCTTTTGTGTGGCGGGGTGTTGCCACATATCCAAATCCATTGCCGGCGCAACAAACACCGGACAACGTGCAGACAAGTAACTCGTTATGAGCAGATTATCGGCTACGCCGTTTGCCATTTTGCCGATGGTGTTGGCGGTGGCGGGCGCAATGAGGTAGGCATCAGCCCATAGCCCCAAACTGACGTGGCTGTTCCACTCACCGTTTTCGGGGTTAAAAAAATCGACCAAAATAGGATTTTTCGACAATGTTGCCAGCGTAAGCGGCGTGATAAATTCTTTGGCAAGCGGTGTCATCACGATTTTCACATTTGCACCGCGCTTTACCAACTCGCGCACCAAAACTGCCGATTTATACGCGGCAATGCTGCCCGTTACGCCCAATAATATGTTTTTACCTTGCAACATATATATAAAATGAAGAATGAAGAGTTAAGAATGAAGAATGCCTGACGGGCAACTGCCATTCTTAATTCTTCATTCTTAAATTCTTAGTTTATTTAAGCAATTTCTCTTTTGCAGGATTGCGGCTGAATATTTTTTTATCTACATATTCTTGTGTGGCAATGAGCGTAGGTTTGGGCAATTTTTCGTAATATTTGGATATTTCGATTTGCTCACGGTTTTCAAAAACTTCTTCCAAACTGTCGTTGAAAGAGGCAAATTCCTGCAACTTTTTTTCGAGTTCGGACTTCATTTCCGCACTAATCTGATTGGCACGCTTGCCGATTATTTTCACAGTTTCATACACATTTCCCGTGTCTTCGCTCAGAGCGTTCAGGTCTCTGGTAATGGTATTGACGTTTGAGGCATTTTTTTTGTAATCCATTGTTTTTTAATTATAAAATATTAGTTTTTAATCTGTTTTTTAGTGTCTGCCAAAATTTTTTCGGCATCTTTCGAGTATTTTCCGTTGGGAAAATTGGCGATAAACATTTCGCATTCTTCCATCGCATTACGGTAGCGGTCGGCTTTTTTCGATGCCACGCTTTTTTGCGCCTCCGTATATTTCGATTTCACAATCAGAAAAGCAAATTCTTCGCGGTATTTCGTATCGGGGTATTCGGTCAGCACATTGCGCGACACGATAATAGACGATTGATAGTTATTTCCCTGATAATTACCGAGTTTATAGTACAATCGGGCGTTGAGCAACTCCTTGTAAGCGAGTTTTTCCTCTAATTCGGTCTTCAGTTTCTGCGCCTCTGTTGCCCGCTCGCTGTACGAATAATTTTCCAAAAACGTATCAAACGCAGCAATACCACTGTGTGTGGCGGCTTGGTCTAACTTCGGCTCGGGCGAAATTTTGTAGTAGCAGTAGCCAATCATATAACTGCACTCCATCGCCTGCTCGCCGTTCGGAAAATTCCGCACGTAGGAACTGTAATAATTGATTGCCGTTTCGTAATCTTTGTTGCCAAAGTAACTGTCTGCCAACAAATATTGTATCGGTGCGGCTTCGGGCGTACCTCTGTAATAGGCGATTACGTCTTCGAGCAGCGTATAAGCCCGTACATAGTCGCCTTTGTTGTGATATTCCTGCGCTTTTTTGTATTTCAATTCGTTGTCTGTGCTTTTCAGCAGTTTTTGGTACTGCGAACACGAGGACAACGCCAATACAAGCCCGATAACATATATGATTTTCTTTTTCATTTCCATTTTTTAGCCTGCAAAGATACGAAAGAATTATGAATTATGAATTATGAATTATGAATTTTGTCTTAGAAAATTCCATTTCGATAAAAAATAAACGTATTTTTTCCGTTTTTATTGCGAATAATATTTTTTCTTATTACTTTTGCACCCGCAAAAATGAAATTGTCCTGTGGTGTAATGGTAGCACATCAGATTCTGGTTCTGCTTGTGAGGGTTCGAGTCCTTCCGGGACAACAAAAAAAGAGGCTTTTGATAAAGCCTCTTTTTGTTTATTTAAAGGGGATTGCGGGTCAAGCCCGCAATGACACTACTTAACCACTTTCAGAGATTTTCCGTTTGAATATTTTACGATAAACACGCCGTTTGCAGGCTCTGCATTTAATTTTTTACCCAAAATTGAATAATAGGCTACTGCTGTTGCGCCGTTTTCGGCTGTGTCATAAAGACCGGCAGGCAATGCACCTGAATAGACACCTTCAAATTTTACATCAATGGATACAGGCAATCCTGCATCAATATCCAAATCTAAAACCAATTTTCCATCAGCATCAATAGAGCCTGACTCTAATGCAACTTCGGCAGGTATCGGTGTTGGCGAGAGGGTAGTAAGGACATTTATAGATTTTGTACCTTCTCTTGTTAATGTGTATCCATCACCACTTTGAGTTGTAACCAATTCATCTATCTCAATATTTAATGCCCCTGCAAGAGGAATTGTTGGATAAGATGATAAATCCAAATTACTAATGGTAATAGATGTAGATGAAAGTGCAATCGTTTGCGCAGGGACTTCTATTGGTGTTCCTCCCAAAGCAACGGTTATAGTTCCCGTGTAATATCCTGTCTGTGCCGCAGCACCAACAAAAGCCGCAAGGGCTAAAACAAATGTAAGATAAATTTTTTTCATGATAATTTAATTTTTAAAGTTTATTATTTAGATAGTTTTTTTTCTTAATGGTTTAATTTCTTGTTTTAAAAAAATACATATCCGAAATTCAGCGTTCCATAAACCGGATACATTTTATATGCAATCACATCGAAATCCTTTTTGAATATCGAATTTACGCCCCAAGTTAGGTCTAATCCTGCCAAAAGATGGGGAAACGGTCGCCATTCCGCGCCGAATTGTACGCCCAAGTTCCAACGCTGCAAGTCGCCCGAAAACTCGTAAGAGGCGGTGGTTATCTCAATTTTCTCGCCCGTAGGGTCGCCATCGCGCAGATAACCGTCATACGCCGAGCCGCCAAAATCGCCTTCAAGCAGAAATGCGCCGTAAAGACCTGCCTTTACTCCCCATTTTGCAGTTGCATTTGGTTGCCACATTGCCAAAATCGGCAACGTAAGGTAGGAGTTTTTGACTTTTGTGCGTACCATTCCTGTGAATACGCCCGACAGTTCGCCGTCATCGCCCGACACCATTATGAGGTTGTAACTTTTCACGCTTGCGTGCGTTTCCATTCCTTTGGTTTCAAAGCGCAAACCTGTTATCACAGACCAGTTTTCGTCAAGATGTTTGAGTACTTCGCCACCCACCGACATATTCAGCAACGGCGCGTAACTTTTTACTTTCCGTATCTCGGCGGGCAATGGCAATGGTGCCGTTCCGCCCAGAGAAATACCTGCTTTGACACGATACTCAAAACCGTTTCCGCTCTCTTGCGAATACGCCGCAAAGGTAATTAAAAAAACGGATATACCCAAGAAAATTCTCTTTTTCATATTTATTTGCAAATTAATTGAACTTCATCTATACAAAGTGTGCTGCCCACCGCGCCTTCAAACTTGCTGCCATCGGCACTTGACGAAAATACGATGGTGATAAAATACACACCGTTGCGCAATTTTTCCGTGTTGATTTCTTTTCTTTTAACAAAGGGAATGGACAATTGGCTGTATTCTGCCGTTTCGATATTGTCGCTGTAAGTAATATCGGCAGGGTTTAAATCGGCAATAGCAATGATGTTGTCTGCGGTTTTTATGTTGGTGCCGTCTAAACGCTCTACCGTGCCGTCAGGTTTGATAACAGGCTCATACAGAACGGCATAAATATCCGGATTGTCGGTTTTGCTCATCACATTGCCGTCTTTGTCCTTATACACCGCACCACGTTGGTATTTATACCAAAAACGCAATAATTCAGGCTCGCCAAGTTTGCTGCGCATACCGAAATTGGTGGCTTTCAGCGTTTCCTTCATTGCTTTAAGAATGTCGAAAGTACCCAAAAACAAATTACCTGCGGCTATCGGCATTTTTACCTGCTCGCCGAAACTGCCTGTTGATGAAGTGGTTAGTTTCACTCCATTGCCCGCTTTTCCGTCAGGTATGGAAGAGGTCGGGTAGTTTTCGGGCGGCTCTGCGCTATTCACAATGCCAAAACCACCATTACCCGAACTCCACACAAATTGCTTACTTTTGGCTTCTTCGTTCCATTCGTAAAACTGATGGAAACTTGCATTACCATTTTTTGTAATTTCAAAATGGTCAAAACTAAACAGTTTGTTGCCGTCTTCGTCCGGCAAAAGAGCAAACGATGTGATTTCCACAATGTATTTCTTTTGCCATTTTCCATTTTCCGAAGTTACCGTGTAACTGACCGTATCGGTATTTTCAAAGTTTTGGATTGTACCATTTTCGGGAAGAATGGTCGCACCGTCAGACAACGAGAAATTGAGCGTCAATGTTTTTATGCCCTCTCTTTCGTCTGCGTTAATCCAGATTTTCACCTTTTTGTTTTCGATGGAAATGCCGTCAAGCACTTTAGCAGGCATATCGGGGATTTCGCAATTGACAATATCCGCCTCGCTGTTGGGCAACTCGTTTTTGATGCACGAGGCAAAAAGCACCCCAAGCATCAATAATAAAATGTAAAATTGTTTTTTCATACCTTATTAATTATTCGTAATTTATATTTATTTCAAGTCTGCAATGACACGCTAAATATGATTTTCGCGCTATTTTATGTGTTTTTGCTATACCGCCAACTTCGTCAAAAAATCTAATAATAATTTCATTTGTTTTCACGCTGCAAATATACAAAAAAAGGCTTAATGGTCAAAAAGAGAGATGTCTTATTATGCGAAAGAATTTTTAAAATACTTGTCAATAAATATTTTTCTTCGTTCTTTTGAAAGTCTGTTATGATATTGCATCTAATTAAATTGTGCCCGCACTGCGGACATAATTGCCAAATGAGAACTACCTTACTACCTTTACATTTTCAGTTGTCGATAATTTGTCGACAACTGAAATCCATTGGCATAATATTTTATTTAATTACCTTTTCCACCTTACCGTTATCATATAATATAATGTAAACGCCGCTTGCAGGCTCTTTCGGCAGTTTTGTACCGAGAATATTGTAATAACCTGCCACAGACGCGGCGGGCAATGTTTCTACATCGTTAATGCCGGTATCTGTGCCTGTGGTGGTGAAACTGCCTTGCTGTTGGGCGATTTCTGTTTCGTTTTGATAAGCCGTTAGGCTGTAATAATAGGTTGTGCTTGGCGAAAGGTTTGTTATTTGATAAGAATAATTTGTGTTTTCGGCAAGCGTAGCAAAAAGTGATTTTGCAGGTTGTTGTTCGGGAATATAATTGCCCTCGTTGTCGAAATTTAGAATACGAACAATTTCCGTATGCGCCTCATCGCTGTAAATGATTAGTTGGTAGCCGGTGGCATCTTCGGTGGGCTGCCACGAGAAAATGGATTCGGGCGTTATTTCTATGTTGATTTGTTCTATAATGATAAAATCTTTCCAGACTTCGGCTTGTTGGTAGAGGGATTTTGTGCCTGCAGGAACGATGAGGGTGCATTGAGCTTTATTTAATTTGCCCCAAAGAGCAAAATAATCACCCAATACATAAGGTGTTTCCCAATTTACAATAATTAGTTTTATATCATCGCAATTGGCAAAAGTATAGTAACCAATATCTTCTATCGAATTTGACAAGACTACTTTTGTTAGGACATAACAACCTTCAAAAGCCCACTCTCCAATACTTATAACTGAATTTGGAATTACAATCTCCTGCAAACTTGCACAACCACTAAAAGCCATATCTCCGATGGTAATTATGGAATTAGGTATTGTAACTTTTTGTATCCCAGAAGAAGAAAAAGCACTTTTTCCTATGCTTGTTACAGAATTTGGGATAATAATTTCCGTCAACTTATCGCATTGAGAAAAAGCCATTTCCCCAATAGTTATCACAGAATTGGGAATACTAACAGAAACCAATGCCGTATAATCATAATGAAAATTTTCTTTCCCAATTTTGGTTATTCCATATTCCACCATAACACTTTCGATAGAATATCGATGGTTGTACCAAGGTGCAGAAGCATAATGACCATAATCCGGCATATCCCCTGTCCCGCTAATAGTCAGCGTTCCATCATCGTCTAACGCCCAATTAATGTTTTCATTTACTGCACCGCCTGTTGCAGCGAAACTTGCAGTGCTAATCAAGCACATTGCTAAAAGTAAAGTTGTTTTTTTCATATTTAATTTGTTATTCATCTAAAATTTTATCTTGTTTTTTTGATTCTGGATTGCTTCGTTCCTCGCAATGACGCGAAATCCAAGAGCAGTGCGTCATTGCGAGGAACGAAGCAATCCAGTCAATCATATTTAATCCAAAAAATCATATTAAAATCACAGTTCAGACATTACTTATACTCGTCCCAACTCTTAATCTTAATATCCTCCACCGTTTTGGTGCAAAATGCCGTGATAAACGCGCTCGCAAGCCGTGCGTTGGTGAAGAGCGGAATATTAAAATCTATCGCGCCGCGCCGAATTTTGTAATCGTTTTCCAACTCGCGTTTGGTGGTGTTTTTTGGGATATTTATCACCAAATCAAACTCTTTGTTGGAAATTTTATCCATCACATTTTGTTCGCTCGGCACGTCTGGCCAACTTACTTCGGTGGCGGGTATGCCGTTGTCGGCGAGGAACTTTTGCGTGCCGCCGGTGGCGAACAACGCGTAACCTTTGTTTGCCAACAAATGGCAGGCATCAAGCAAATCAACTTTCGATTTTGTTTCGCCGCTGGAAATCATAATGTTCTTCTGCGGAATTTTATATCCTACCGACAGTAAGGATTTAAGCACCGTTTCCGAGAAATCATCGCCGATGCAACCCACTTCGCCGGTTGATGCCATATCTACGCCCAAAATCGGGTCGGCTTGCTGCAAGCGGGCAAAAGAAAATTGCGAGGCTTTAATGCCCACATAATCAAGGTCAAACGCCGATTTC
The DNA here is from genome assembly GCA_031261165.1 of Prevotellaceae bacterium. GTDB lineage: Bacteria > Bacteroidota > Bacteroidia > Bacteroidales > Paludibacteraceae > JAISJU01. Next base: position 11,499 of record JAISJU010000111.1, on the reverse strand, counting down.
TCGGGTTTTTCTACCTTTTGACCCAACATAATTTTGGTAGCAAGGTCAATGAAATTAATCTTCAACACTTTGCTCACAAAGGGGAAACTGCGCGAGGCTCGCAAATTGCACTCAATTACCTTAATATCATTGTCTTTCGCCAAAAATTGAATATTGAACGGACCGGAAATGTGCAAAGATTTGGCAATTTCGCGGGCAATATTTTTAATTCTTCTGATGGTTTCCACATAGATTTTTTGCGGAGGAAATTGCGTAGTCGCATCGCCGGAGTGAACGCCCGCAAACTCAATGTGTTCGCTGATGGCATACACCACAATGTCGCCCTTATCGGCAACGGCGTCAATCTCAATTTCTTTGCAACGCTGGATAAATTCGGAAATCACCACCGGGTGTTTTTTTGACACATTGGCGGCAAGTTTCAAAAATTCTTCGAGTTGCTGCTTGTCGTAGCAAACGTTCATCGCCGCGCCCGAAAGCACATAAGAAGGGCGCACCAACACAGGGAAACCGATACGTTCCACAAACTCATTCACATCGTCAAAAGTGGTCAGTTCCTTCCAACGCGGCTGGTCAATGCCGAGTTGGTCGAGCATATCCGAGAATTTCTGACGGTCTTCGGCGCGGTCAATATCTACGGCTTGCGTGCCGAGAATGTTTACGTTTTCTTCCGCGAGTTTTAGTGCCAGATTGTTCGGTATTTGTCCGCCGGTGGAAACGATTACGCCCTGCGGATTTTCGAGTTCCAAAATGTCAAGCACGCGCTCAAAACTGAGTTCATCGAAATAGAGGCGGTCGCACATATCGTAGTCGGTGCTGACGGTTTCGGGGTTGTAGTTTATCATCACCGAGCGAAGTCCCTGTTGGCGAATGGTTTGCAGGGCATTGACCCCGCACCAGTCGAACTCCACAGACGAGCCGATGCGGTATGCGCCCGAGCCAAGCACGACAACCGATTTCCGGTCGCCGAGATAATGCACATCGTTGGCAACGCCATTATAAGTAATGTATAAATAATTGGTCTGCGCCGGATATTCGGCGGCAAGCGTGTCAATTTGTTTTACCACCGGAACGATGCCGCGACTTTTGCGGTAAAGACGTGTCTCTTTGATTTCGGCTTCTATAATATCGTTGCTACATTTGGTAACGAGCCGCGTAATTTGGAAATCCGAAAAGCCCGATTGCTTGGCGTGTTTCAGCAGTTCGTCAGGCAAAGTTTCCAGCGAATTATATTGTTGCAATTCCTTTTCGCAATCGGTGATATATTGCAATTTTTGCAAAAACCAAAGGTCAATTTTCGTCAAATCGTGGATTTTCTGAATGGAATATCCCTCGTGCAATGCCTGCGCAATGTAGAAAATCCGTTTGTCGGTCGGCTCGGAAAGCGCTTTGTCCAAATCGTCTGACAACATCGCTTTGTTCGCCACAAAACCGTGTTGCCCCTGCCCTATCATTCGCAAGCCTTTCTGAATTGCCTCCTCAAAAGTGCGACCGATGGACATAATTTCGCCAACCGACTTCATACTGCTGCCCAACTTACGCGAAACGCCCTGAAATTTGCCCAAATCCCAACGCGGAATTTTGCAAACGATATAGTCGAGTGCAGGCTCAAAAAACGCCGAAGTGTCTTTGGTAACGGAGTTTTTGAGTTCGGGCAAGCCGTAGCCAAGTCCGAGTTTGGCAGCCACAAAAGCGAGCGGGTAACCTGTCGCTTTAGACGCCAACGCCGAAGAACGGCTCAAACGCGCGTTCACCTCGATAACGCGGTAATCTTCCGAGTTCGGGTCGAGCGCGTACTGTACGTTGCACTCGCCCACAATGCCGATGTGGCGGATAATCCGTATTGCCAACTCGCGGAGTTTGTGATATTCCGCGTTGCTCAACGTTTGCGAGGGCGCAACCACGATGCTTTCGCCGGTGTGAATGCCGAGCGGGTCGAAGTTTTCCATATTACAAACGGTGATACAGTTGTCGTAACGGTCGCGAACAACCTCGTACTCAACTTCTTTCCAGCCTTTCAAAGATTTTTCCACCAAGACCTGCGGCGAGTAGGAAAATGCTTTTTCCACCAAAGTTTTCAGTTCTTCATCGTTGTCGCAGAAACCGCTGCCCAAGCCGCCGAGCGCGTAAGCCGCGCGAACAATAACGGGATAGCCGAGTTCGTTTGCCGCGCGAACAGCGTCATTGATATTCGTAACCGCCTCGCTCTTGATGTATTTCACATCAATTTCGGACAGTTTATGGTTGAAAATATCACGGTCTTCGGTGTCGATAATGCTCTGCACCGGCGTTCCAAGCACGCGAATGTTGTACTTTTCAAAAATTCCGGCACGAAACAGTGCCACGCCGCAATTCAACGCCGTTTGCCCGCCGAAAGACAGGAAAATGCCGTCAGGGCGTTCTTTTTCGATGACGCGCTCCACAAATTCGGGCAGCACGGGCAGGAAGTACACACGGTCAGCCACGCCTTCGGAAGTCTGCACGGTGGCGATGTTCGGATTTATCAAAATTGTTTCAACACCTTCTTCGCGAAGGGCTTTCAATGCTTGCGAGCCGCTGTAATCGAACTCGCCCGCCTCGCCGATTTTGAGTGCGCCGGAGCCGAGAACGAGGACTTTTTTAATGTCCGGGCGGTTACCTTCAAGTTTGAAATCATCATTTACTTTCGTGTCGAAATGCACTTTTCCGGTTTCTACCGCATCAACGAAAACATCAAACAAAAAGTCGGTATCGGTAGGACCACTTGTAGCCTCGGGGTGAAACTGCGCCGAGAGATAGGGTTTTGTTTTGTGGCGGATACCCTCGTTGGTACCGTCATTCATATTGATGAAAAGCGGTTCCCAATCGGTGGGCAGGGTGTTGTTGTCCACCGCAAAACCGTGATTTTGGGTAGTGATAAATGCGCGATTTGTTCCCACAAGTTGCACCGGTTGGTTGTGCGAACGGTGTCCGTATTTCAGTTTGTAGGTTTTTGCGCCGGCAGCCAGCGAAAGCAACTGATTGCCCATACAAATGCCGAAAATCGGCTTGTTGTGCGTTTCCATCGCTTTGCGGATATTTTCAACGGTGGCAACACACATTGCAGGGTCGCCCGGCCCGTTGGAAATGAACAAACCATCGTATTCAAGTTGGTTAAAATCGTAGTCCCAAGGCACGCAGATTACTGTTGTATCGCGTTTGAGCAGGCTGCGGATAATGTTGTTTTTCGTGCCGCAATCCACCAATACCACGCGGTTTTTGCCCTTTCCGTAGGTCGTAACTTCTTTGCAGGAGGCTTTGGCTACGAGGTTTTCCGTGTTCGGGTCAATAAATTCCACAGTTCGACTTCGCTCACTGAGCGCATCTTCGCCTGCGGGGAAAACGAGTTTGCCGAGCATTGCGCCTTTTTCGCGAAGAATTTTTGTCAATTCGCGGGTGTCGATGCCGAAGATGCCGGGTACTTTGTGTTCTTTGAGCCAGTCGCCCAGACTTTTGGCGGCGTTCCAATGGCTGTATTCAAAAGAAAAATCGGAAATAATCAAGCCGCTGACTTGAATTTTTTCCGATTCAAAATTTGAAATGCCGTTTTCATCAATAATTTCCTGCGGAACGCCGTAATTGCCAACCAGCGGAAAGGTAATGGTTAATAGTTGCCCCGCGTATGAGGGGTCTGTTAAACTTTCGGGATAACCGACCATTGCGGTGTTAAAAACAACTTCGCCCGCCACCGGACTTTCGTAGCCGAATGATTTTCCGTGAAAAACCGTCCCGTCTTCAAGAACGAGGTCAAAAGGTTTGAAATTTTGCATTGTATGAATTTTGTTATTTTCTTAATTATCAGAGGCTTGTGAATTTCGCTTGACCGCGTTATTCGAGTAGCAAAGGTAGGTATTATTTTTGGAATGCGCAAAATAAAAAACAAAAAAAGCAAAGAAAAAATCTTTGCTTTTCTTTTTTATTGTTGGTACACAAGATTTAAACCCGGTTTATCATCAAAATCTGTATCATATTCAATAGAATAAGTATATTTGCCCGGTGTCAAATTTCTCCACATAGTACCACACCAACTTCTTTGTAGATATTGTAATGTATCATTATTGACAACACCTGAAAAAGAAATAACAGGCAAATAAGGGCTGCCATCAACAGTAAATTTATCATACGAAATAAATCCGCTCTGTCCGCCTGCACTGATATTGCCTATATTGACACCGTTTGCCATTACATTTTTCAGCGTTTTGCCTGTGTTGTTGATATAAGAAACCTTTATCGTTTCTTCGGTAATTCTTGTCAATACAGCACTGTAACAATCAGTTGGAAAAACAGTAAAAAGAGATGTCATCAAGCCCTCTACTAAAACGCTGTCTTTCGAGTAAAAAATAACCTTATTATGAGTTGCAGGCAATAGAGGTATTGCTATTTCGATGGAATCTTGGGAAATCCATTTATAGGAAATTCTCGAATCGGATAATTCAGAACTTTTGGGATACGATATTATCTCATTATCCGTAATCTCAAGCCACGTGCCAACGTGATTTTCAATCCCCCACTTCCCGACCAAACTTTTACTTGTCGTGTTCGGCTCGCTGTTTTTATCTTTACAAGCAAAAACTGTTGCCATTAATATACAGCAAAACAGCACTTTAAAAATATTTGTTTTCATTGTTATATTGTTTAGAATATTATACAAAATTACAACATATTATTCATACTCGCAAATATTTTAGTATGTTCCTCAACATAAAGAGCAAAGAAAAAATCTTTGCTCTCTTTTTTTATCTTCATTATTTCGTTACAAACCGAAAATGCGACCCATATCGTTCAAACGCCTGTTGTTCGAGTGCCTCGCGGTGGTCGGGGTGAGCGATGCTGATGAGGAGTTTGGCGCGTTCCTGTAAAGTCTTGCCGTAGAGATTGACCGAGCCGTATTCGGTTACTACCCAATGCACGTGGTTGCGGGTGGTAACAACGCCTGCGCCGAGTGTGAGCGTATTGGCGATTTTGCTGATGCCTTTGTTTGTGGCAGAGGGCATTGCAATAATCGCTTTGCCGCCTTTGGAACGCGATGCGCCATACACGAAGTCAATTTGTCCGCCTACGCCCGAATAGAACTTCGTACCGAGCGAGTCCGCGCACACCTGACCGGTGAGGTCTATCTGCAAGGCGGAGTTTATCGCCGTAGTTTTGGGGTTTTGCATAATGAGACAGGGGTCGTTGGTGTAGCCTACGTCCATCATCAGCACTTGCGGGTTTTGGTCGATAAATGAATATACTTTTTGCGACCCCATCAAGAAGGTGGAAACGATTTTGCCTTTGTCGATGCCTTTGTTCTCACCGTTGATAATGCCTTTTTCCACGAGTTCCAGCACACCGTCTGCAAACATTTCGGTATGTACGCCGAGGTTTTTGTGGTTGCCGAGTTGCGCGAGAACGGCATTCGGAATGGCACCGATACCCATTTGCAGACAGGCTCCGTCTTCAATCAGCGCGGCGCAATGCTTGCCGATGGCGATTTCCACCTCGTCCGGCGCAGTGAAATGCGCAGGCTCAAGCGGCGTGCTGTCTTCCACAAAAATGTCGATTTTGTCCATCGAAATAACCGCATCGCCAAAAGCACGCGGCACGTTGGGATTGACAACCGCAATGACGTGGTCGGCAGTTTCAACGGCTGCCAAAGTGGCATCAACCGAAGTGCCGAGCGACACATAGCCGTGCGCATCGGGCGGACAAACCTGTATCATCGCCACATTACATTTAATATAACCCTCGCGATAAAGTTTTTGCGTTTCGCTCAAAAAGATGGGAATGTAGTCCGCAAAACCGGCTTGCACGCCTTTGCGCACATTCGCGCCCACGAAAAAGGCATCGTGTTGAAAAATGCCTTCGTATCGGGCTTCCGTATAAGGCGCAGCTCCTTCCGTGTGCAGGTGGTGGATATGCACATCTTTCAACTCGCCCGCATCGCCGCGCGCACACAGGGCATTAATAAGCACTTGCGGCGCACTTGCCACCGAACTGAAATGTACGTGGTCGCCGCTTTTTACTACTTTTACCGCCTCTTCGGCAGAAACGGCTTTGTAAGTGATTTTCATTGTTATTATTTGAATATTATGATTTGAAAATTTTTAAGGCGCAAAATTACATAAAAAATTCTTTTGAGCAGCATTTTTCAAAAATAAACCAAAGTTTTTCGCCGGCAAACCTCATCGCCCGAATAAATCCGAAGAATATAAATCCCTGTCCGCAAAGAAGATACATTAACTGTTTGGTCTGTGATATTTCGTTTGTCCAACATCTTTTTGCCTGTGATGTCGAATATTTCCACGCGGCTGATGGGCAGGCGGTGGTCGGTTTCATCATTATGTTCCTTTGCCGTTTGCAGGATTATATTGTGGTTTTGGGCATCGAAATACACCAGTACATCACCAAGTTTCGGTTTGGGCAACATTTTCCGAGAGGACAAAATATTATACACATCTAACTTGCCGAAACCCCAAGTATTATTGGCTGTTTCGCCGGTAAAATCGTCTTTGACGGCAAGTTCGCTCAGCAACTCCCTGATGTTTTCGGGCGTAAGTTCGGGGTTGCGCTGCAACATCAACGCCACCGCGCCCGTAACCATCGGCGCCGCCATTGACGTACCCTGCATTATGCCAAAATAAGAATTGTTTTCTTTGGCAACCAACATTATTTTATTGCGCGAAGTGGGCGAATAGTCCGATGCAAAAGCATTTACCGCCGATGCTAATGCCGTACCCGGTGCTGCAATGTCGGGTTTGATACGCCCATCGGCTGTTGGTCCCTGCGAGGAAAAATAACTAATGTCGCCGAGCGGGAAACCGTTGTAAGAATGCGTTGCGCCGTTGATGTCGCGCCACTGCGTTTTGCTGTTGAACGCGCCGACCGTAATCACTTGCTCGCTCGTGCCGCCGATTTCGGTAATGCTGCTTGCGTTGTCGCCCATCTGCCACGTGGGTGCGTTGGCGAGGGCGGTAAACGAGGCACCGCTACTGTTAAAGCCATTGTTCCACAAGTCCGCGCTACGTCCTGCATTGCCCAGCAAGACGAGGGCTACGCCGTAACGTTCGTTAGTCGGATTGGTAACTTCTATTTCGACGAGCGGTTTTTGGTTGGTGGGATAACGGTGTATCACGCTCATCTTTACATTGATACGCTGAAATGTTTTGTCAAGTTTCGCGGCGTTACGAGCGGTATTCAAAAATTCCGTGCGAAAAACACGCTCCTTTGTATCCAAATCATAAATTTCAAATGCTGCCTGCAAATCGGTGTCGGCATCGCCCCAAATGATGGCATTGCCAATTTTGTTGTTGTTGTCCGTTGGGCTGATATTGATAATCGTGCGTAGCGTATCGGCGTTGTCTGCAAAATCTTTGCGGATATGCAGGGAATCCAAACCGTTGTTGCCCGCCGAGCCGACAATGATTTTGCCCGCGCCGGTCATTTCGGCAAAGGCTTGGTCGGTCGCCGACTTGCCATCGTGCGAGCCGTATTGCGTTCCCATACTGATATTGACCACCGCAGGCTTGTTTTGCGACTTGGCATAGTTGAAAATGTAGCGCACGCCATCGGTAATTTGCGTATCCGTGCCACCGGTTTCCACAAAAACAATTTCCGCCTCCGGTGCCACGCCAACGTAGGGGCTTGTTCCTCCCCCACCCGCTGCAATACCTGCCACGTGCGTGCCGTGCGACATTTGGTCATTGCTGTACCGCTTGCCGAGCAGGGCGTTTTTGCCCACATATTCCGTGCCGTAGCGGAAACCGGCGGGCGCATTGCCGCTGCTTGTCTGTACCCACGCGCGGGAAATGCGCAATGAGCCGTCTGCCGCCCGAAACGTGGGGTGCGTAAAGTCCAATCCCAAATCGACAATGCCTACAATAACGCCTTTGCCTGTGTATGACTGTTCCAATCCCTCGTGGTTATTGAGCGTAGCCGAAATACCGCGCTGCACCATATCTGCCCGCACGAGCGGCACGGCAACATCAAGTTGGGGTTTTGCCTGAATGCCCACCGAAATGTAGTCAATGCCTTTCATTTCTGATAATGCGGCGAGGCTTTCCACAGGGGAAAGGATTGTTAAGATGTTGTTGAAATCGCTTTCAATGGAAATATCAAGCGTGTCAAGCGCGGTTTTGTCAAAATCATCATTTATAATAATGTATAAATGGACTTTTTCATTGACCGCACTTTTTGCACGCATTTGTACATTTTGTTCCATCAACGACCACGTTTTCAGTGAAACATCTGCTGCATTAGCAAATGGAACGCAAATTACGCAGATTACGCAAATTTTCGCAAATCGTTTCATTATAAAGATTTGCGAAAATTTGCGCCATTTGCGTAATTTGCGTTCCGTGTTATTTAATTTTGTTGATTTCATCTTTTATCGCGTTCCACCGCGCCTCTTCCATTTTCGCCCCTATCACTTCCACCACATTTCCGGCAACGATGCTGCCAATACGCGCACAGTCTTCGAGCGAAAGCCCCGAAGTCAAGCCGTACAGAAAACCAGATGCGTAAAGGTCGCCCGCACCGGTGGTGTCGATGGCTTTTGCCGATGTGGCAGGCACATAAATATGATTGTCGAGTGCCTTCGATTTGACATACGAGCCGCTTTTGCCGATTTTTACCACCGCAATTTCGCACAAATCCGAAATATGTTGCAACGCCTCTTGCGCCTGCTCATGTTTATCAAGCGTTGTCGAAACACCGGTAAATGATTTTGCCTCTTCTTCGTTGGCAAACACAATATCCACATATTCGGCAACAAGTTCGCGCAGAAATTCGAGGTTTTCATCTACCACGTTGAAACTTGCCAAGTCAATGGAAATTTTCAGCCCCGCCTCTTTTGCCATCAACATTGCCTTTTTTACTAAGGGCTGATTGTAAATCAAATAACCTTCGATATGCAAGATGCTGCAATTTTCAAACATTGAAAAACTCAGGTCGTTAATATCAAGTTCGCAAGCCGCGCCGAGATGCGTTGCCATCGTGCGCTCGCCATCGGGCGAAATAAAGGCGAAGCAGCAACCGGAATTGTTCGTTTTGCTTGTCAGCAAATAGGCTTGCACGCCCTGCCGCGAGGCATCTTCGCGGAAAAATTCGCCGATGTTGTCCTCGCCCACTTTGCCGATAAAACCGGTGGGTATGCCGAGTTTTGCCAAACCCGAAATGGTGTTTGACGCCGAGCCGCCGGTGGCAAGATGGTAATCCGTAACCTGCTCTCTGAGAGACGAAAGCACATTGCCGTCAATGAGTTGCATACTGCCTTTGGCAAGCGAAAGGTTGTTGAGCGCATTGTCCGACTCAATTTTGGAAAGAATATCCACGAGGGCATTGCCCATTCCTATTATTTTTTTCATAAATTACAAATTTTCAAGTATTCTTTTTAACACCGTTTGCGCCGAGATTTCGCGGTTTGCCGCCTCGGGAATAACGATGCTTTGCGGGCTTTCAATCACGTCATCGGTAACAATCATATTGCGGCGCACCGGCAAGCAGTGCATAAAATAGGCGTTGTCGGTCAGTGCCATTTTTTCGCTATCCACTGTCCAACTGCGGTCTTTCGACAGGATTTTGCCGTAATTCGGGTCTTGGTACGCCGACCAGTTTTTGGCATAAATAAAGTCCGCGCCTGCAAAGGCTTTGCGCTGGTCGTACTCGATTTTCGCGCCGCGCACAAATTTTTCGTCAAGTTCGTAACCCTCAGGGTGCGTGATGACGAAATCCACATCTGCCTCGTTCATAAAATCGGCAAAGGAATTCGGCACGGCTTGCGGCAAGGCTTTCGGGTGCGGTGCCCACGTCAAAACCACTTTCGGGCGGGCGGTGCGCTTATATTCCTCAATCGTAATCAAGTCCGCAAACGCCTGCAAAGGGTGCGCCGTAGCCGCCTCCATACTGAACACCGGCTTGCCCGAATATTTGATGAATTGATTGAGGATAGTTTCCTCGTAATCAAAGGTTTTGCTCTCAAACTGCGCAAATGCCCGCACGCCAATCACATCGGCATAGCAGCCCATCACGGGGATTGCCTCGAGCAGATGTTCGGTTTTGTCGCCGTCCATTATCACGCCGCGCTCGGTTTCGAGTTTCCACGCGCCCTGATTCACGTCAAGCACTATCGTGTTCATTCCCAAGTTCATCGCCGCTTTTTGCGTACTGAGGCGCGTGCGCAGGCTGTTGTTGAAAAACACCATCAAGCAGGTTTTATTCTCGCCCAAATGCTTGTAGGCATAGCGGTTTTTCTTTATTTCCAACGCCTCTTTCACGGCATTTTCCAAATTGCCTAAATCTTTTACGTTTGTGTAGGTTTTCATATATTTTTATTCTATTTCTATGATTTTATCGTTCATAAAACTCAAATGCTCATTGTGAGAAATATATCCCAACTGATTGCTCACACATTTTGTGTTTCCGATTGTTCTGTCGATATTTCGGTGTGAATGTCCGTAAATCCAATAATCAATATTGCTATCGGAAATATAATCGCCTAATTCTGTGGTAAATGCGCCGTTAATGCGGCTGCCTGCAAAATCGGGCGAAGACAGCGCAAACGAAGGAACGTGGTGCGTAACCACAACGATTTTCGTTTCGACTTCGCTCAACGACCGGTGGCTGAGCGTAGTCGAAGCCATCGATTTTTTGATAAAATCCAAACAACGCTCGTGTTCTTCATTAAAAACATTGTAACTAAGCCGTTTGCCTTTGTACATTATGCGGTAAAAATCATTTACGCCTTTTTCGGTAACATACGCATCAACCATCGGGATTTTCGCCCAAAGCGTAGAAACTATAAAATCAACATTCTCTATCCGAACAACAGCATTATAATACGCTTTCACATTGGGGCGAATGGTCATTGTCAATCCACCGGAAATATCCGCCAAATCGAAATAAGTATAAAGTTCGTGGTTGCCGATTGCAATGATTGTTTCGCGGAAATTTGCCGAAACATAATCCCAAAAATCGGCATACAGCGCGTATTCTGCCAAATAACCAATGTCGCCTGCCAGCACAAGCACATCGCTCGCAGGTTTAAGCGGGTTTTCTTTCAGAAATTTCCTGTTTTCGGGAAACTCTAAATGGAGGTCGGAGGCGTATTGGATTTTCATATTGCTTGTTTTTTAATTATTTTTGAATAACTGCTCGTAATGTAGTTTTAAAAAGACTTGCCCAAGTGAGCCAACCCATATTTTGAGATACTTGTTCCACATTTCCGTATGGAACATTAACAAGTTGATTTGTAAGCGTTTCACTGTAATTTCTATATTTCAAAAAATAGCGGGCACTTACAGATTTTTCATCGCCGTATTTCAACATCTTGTCGAAAGGTGCTATGTCTAAAAATATGAAATAAAACTCTTTGTTTAAGTTGTTTGCTACATCAAGCCCGACACGCAATTTACGGAATTCTATGTTTCAATCCAAAGAAAATATATTAATAATAAGTTAAAAATTATGCTGCGTTATTTATATTCAAATAATCCACAAAATAAGGCT
>JAISJU010000105.1 GCA_031261165.1 Prevotellaceae bacterium | reverse complement strand
ATTTACAACTATGGCGATACACTATTGAGCAACACAACATTTATTGACAGCATCAACAAGATTGTAAAAGCAGAAGAAACCGTAACGAACGTATCAGGCAGCAACGGCGTTTATACTTACACAAACGAAAACGGCGATGCACAAAAGATTGATGTAGTAAGCGACATCTACAATTATGGTGATACATTGTTGAGCAACACAACATTTATTGACAGCATCAACAAAATAGTAAAAGCAGAAGAAACCGTAACGAATGTATCAGGCAGCAACGGCGTTTATACTTATACAAACGAAAACGGCGATGCACAAAAAATTGACGTAGTAAGCGACATTTACAATTATGGCGATACATTGTTGAGCAACACAACATTTATTGACAGCATCAACAAAATAGTAAAAGCAGAAGAAACTGTAACCAATGTATCAGGCAGCAACGGCGTTTATACTTATACAAACGAAAACGGCGATGCACAAAAAATTGACGTAGTAAGCGACATTTACAACTATGGCGATACATTGTTGAGCAACACAACATTTATTGACAGTATCAACAAGATTGTAAAAGCAGAAGAAACCGTAACGAATGTATCAGGCAGCAACGGCGTTTATACTTATACAAATGAAAATGGCACTGCACAAAAAATTGACGTAGTAAGCGATATTTACAATTATGGCGATACACTGTTGAGCAACACAACATTTATTGACAGTATCAACAAGATTGTAAAAGCGGAAGAAACCGTAACGAATGTATCAGGCAGCAATGGCGTTTATACTTACACAAATGAAAACGGCGATGCACAAACCATTGATGTAGTAAGCGACATTTACAATTATGGCGATACACTGTTGAGCAACACAACATTTATTGACAGCATCAACAAGATTGTAAAAGCGGAAGAAACCGTAACGACTTTGACCAAAAACGGCAATGTTTATACTTATACAAATGAAAAAGGTGATACACAAGACATTGTCAGCCAAAAATACTATGCAGGTTTTGGACTTACGGCAACAAATGACACCATTTTCAACGTAAAACCGGTGGAAATAGCCGACAGCATCGCTCGCGCCATCAACAACACGATATTGAAAGACACCATCATCAATTTGGTGAAAGACAATTCGGTGAAAGTGAAAATGCTTGAAATCGCAATGGACTCCATTATCGGTACGCAAAGCAAAATATTCTTCGGCACAACGGCGTCAAACGCAGAAACGATTGAAGTTGTGGGAATTGAGCCGATATTCACAGGCAACCGCGTAATGCGCCTCACGAAACTGAAAGTCAATGCTTCGGCAGAATTGAACGCTGCAAAAACGACTGTCGACTGGTCGGTAACCATTGACAACGACAATATTATTGCCGCCGACACTTGCACATTGCATAAAGTGGTTATCTCTTACATCTGTAAAAACGATATTACAAACAACACTACCGGAAGTTACAACATAGCAGGTAGATAAAAAAATAATTTTCCTCCCCCTATCCTAAACAAGGATAGGGGGGAGAATTAAAAAAACAAATTCTAAAAAAATAAATTCTAAAATTCAAGTAAAATGAAAACAAAATTCACAGTAAAAAAAATGTTTTTGGCAGCAGTTCTTTTTGCAACCACAGCGGTAAGCGCACAAGTTGTTTACAAAGGACTTAGAGTGCCGCAAATGAGTACAAGCGACCGTACAAGTATTGGTGCGGAAACTAATCCTGCCAATGCCAAAGGGCAGCAGATATTCAACCTCACTACCGGAAAAATGGAATATTGGAACGGTACGAAATGGGTAAGCGACACCTTAAAAGCAGGTGCCGGAAACGGTTTGGAGGTTTATACCAATGGTATTGACAGCGTTTATTACGGTTTGCCCGCAGGTGATGCCACCAATAAAGTATTGGTATGGAACGATGCAAGTAAACTGTGGGAAAAGAATACCATCAGTGCAGTGATTACAGAAACCACTACTACTTTGGCAAAAAGCGGAAACGATTTTGTTTACACTAATGAAACCGGAACGCCTGTTACATTAACACCGGGCGTTGTAAAAGCAGGCGGTAAATACGGCATCACCGTTACCGGCAGCGAAACGGACAGTGTCGGCATCGAACTCCCCGCAGGCACAACAGGCGGTCAGGTTTTGAAATGGAATGGTACTGACGCTTGGGCGGCAGGTGCAGACAACAACACCGAATACACCGCAGGCAGAGGTTTAGCCCTGAACGGAACTGTGTTCTCTGCTGATTCCGCTGTTATTGCATCAATAGCGAAATTGGAAGACACTGACACCAAATACAGTGCAGGCAGAGGTTTAGCCCTGACCGGAACAACATTTGCAGTGGATTCTGCCGTGATTGCAGGCATAGCCAAGTTGGAAGATACAAACACTACCTACACGGCAGGCACAAACATCACAATTGACGGTTCAAATGTAATCAGTTCTACCAACACCACCTACACCGCAGGTACAGGTTTGACTTTGACAGGTACGCAATTCAGTTTAGACCAAGCCGTTGTTGGTGCGCAGATACACGACAGTTTGGCTAATGTAATCAACACAAAGGTAGATACCATTGCAAACAGAGGCGGCTTGACCATCGACAAATCGGATGACAAGAACTACAAAGTAGGACTTGTAGCCGGTACGGCGGCTAACCAAATTATGAAATGGAACAACACGACTTCCAAATGGGAACTTACCACCGTAGATGAACTCGTTAAAAGCGTTAGCGCAACCACCAACACTGCTGTAACTTTTAACAGTCATCTGTTCTACGGCGAAATTGCCATTACCGATGCTAACACAAAAATCGTGAGTATAACGCCAAACATCGCAGGTGATGCGGATTTTATTGCCGAAAACTTTGATATTAGCGTTTCCGCACGAGTAGTAGGCTCTAATAAAATCGTTTGGACACTCCGCGTGAAAAACGACAATATCAACAGTGCTTTAAGTGCTACAGTCAATGGTGTAACCATTAACTACATCAGCACGGACAACTTGGCTGATACAACTGCTTTCACTACGAAAACATTCATCGGACAGTAACAAACTGATTATTTTAGACTTACCAAGTTTTCAAAAAAAACTTGGTAAGTCTATATCAAACAATCAATAACAAATAAAAATATGAAAAAGATAATTATAACATTCTTAGCAAGCGCAATGCTTCTGTGCGTTACCGGCGTAAACGCACAAACGGTAGTGAAAGGCGCGCGAGTTCCGCAACTTACTACCGCCGAGCGCAACACTATTTCATCTATTGATGCCGTCAACGCCCAAGGACAGGTTGTTTACAATACAGACACCGATTGTAAAGAATATTGGGACGGAACAAAGTGGATATGTGTAAAAGACGGCAGCCTCACCCCAAGGTGGTTCTATATGCCCTCCATACCCATTGACGTAAGCGCGGCAGTTGCCGACAAAACCGTGAACCTGCACAGCGAATACGTGGCGCAGATGGGCAACACGGCTGCTGCTTTTGCCAAAAACCCGGGCGCACCGGCAACCATAGATAATATTATTGGTGCAGGCAAAGTATATGCCGCCGGCGAACTCGACTATTATGTTATCGGCTACGACACATCGGTTTTCAGCAGTGTATCCGTTACCGATGCAGGCATTCTCTCTTATACCATCACATCAGCCGCCCTTGCCAATGTGAGCGATGCAACGTATATGAAT
Source organism: Prevotellaceae bacterium (assembly GCA_031261165.1). GTDB lineage: Bacteria > Bacteroidota > Bacteroidia > Bacteroidales > Paludibacteraceae > JAISJU01. Next base: position 21,518 of record JAISJU010000105.1, on the reverse strand, counting down.
ATTATTTTTGTAGTGAAATAAAAAAAACGCGAGTGCGCAGAGAAGAAACGACCGTTGCTTGAAAGGTGATATTTTTATAACCACAGGTAAGGTAGCAGCCACAACCTGCGGAAAGTTCAGATATAAAAACAGAAAAAATATGAATACAAGAAAAATAGTTAAAATAGTAGCATTTTGGGCGACAACGTTTCTCGTGTGCAGCCTGCCTGCAAAGGCGCAAACGCCCGGCGGCATAAGCACCACAAATATCACCCCGATATTGTGGCTTACACCCGAGAGTTACAACAATGGTACTTGGACAAACCTGATTACAACAACAGGAACGGTAGGCAATTTTACACAACCGTCTGGTTGGTCAAGCAAAACCCCGCCGACAAAAGCCGCAGGCACTAACTTCCACAATGCGGTGCAGTTCAGACCAACCAATTGGAATGTTGCTCTAAACCGCTTGCAGTCGGCTAACGGAATAGGCATCACTGCCAACGATGCTGTTACCTTTATTTTGGTATATAAGGCGTCCAATGCGGGATGGGATAACCAAAATATCTTGAGTTTTGGAGGCGGCACCACATACGGAGGTCAATATGCACTGTCTTACAGAACAGATAACAACAATACATTGTCATTGGGCTGGACGACTACGAATTATCGCAGTTTGGGCGCAGTGCCTTTCGGCACGCCGCAATTGGTTACGGTGGATGTTAACAATTCAAATTCAACAGGCAATAATGAAAAAATACGCAAGTATCTGAATGGAACGTTATCCTCGTTTAATTTCACTACTAACGGAAATGGCAGTGTGAACTACCAAATAGTACTCGGCGGCTCATACTACGACCTTGCAGGCAATGGCGAGCGCAGTTTCTATGGCGATATTCAGGAAGTGATTATTCTGAAAAGAGACAGAACAGTTTATCCCTTTCTGGCAGATGTTACTGCCGAATCGGAATTGAGAAAACTCCATTCCTATCTTGCCATAAAATACGGCATCTCGCTTTCAACCGACTATTACGCTTCGGACGGCACAACAAAAGTATGGAACATAACCGATAACAACGGTTACAACAACAATATTTTCGGTATCGGACGCGATGATGCCTCCGGCTTGTATCAAAAGCAGAGCCAAAGTGTCAACAATGCGGCTTTTTCCGTTTTTGTGGGCAACAGCCTGACAGTTTTGAACAGCCAAAACACCTCCGGAACGCTGAACAACGGACAGTATGCTATGTTCGGCAGCAACGGCGGAGACATCAACGATGTAACGCTGTTTTCAACGGGCAACACAATTCCTGTTCCGGGTTCTTCCTCAGTGATAAACTACCGCTCAGGTTTGATATATAAGGTACAACTGACACAGGGAACAGGTAGTTTGCCTTCGATGAAAGTAAAATTCAGCATTGCACAAGGTGCGCCTTTGCCGCAAAATATGCTTATATCTATGTCGGATTCTTTTGACCCCGCCTCTACGCAGGTTATCCCTATGGAAGGCAAAAACATTATAGAGGTTGATGTGCCAAACGGTTGCTATATCACTTTTGGCGGGTATGTGGAAGGCGCAGACAAAATGCCCGGCAATGTACCCTTAACAAACACCGATAACCTGAAACTTTGGCTCAGAGCCGACAATGTGGTGTCTATTACTTCCTATAGCGAAGTGAATAACGAAGACAAACTGACGGGCTACCCCGGCGGTTATCCCACAAGCACGGCTATGAAACCTGATGTGTATGGAAAACTGAATACCGTGAGGGCTTGGAAAGACATTCCGCGCAATGTTACCTACTCCGTTCGTACAGGTACAAGCAATGACGCCGGTAATCAGCGTACTCCGATTTATTGCCCAAATCCTATGGAAATGAACTACCACTCGGCTGTTCAATTTTGGGGAACCACTTCTGCCGGTGCTTATTTAAGCAACACTGCAGGTATGTTTGGCACTAAGACTGCGCCGACAAACAACGAACATACAGCCATATATGTTGTCAACAACTATCCTGCCTTAACCAATAACAGGACATATTATATGACATTTGGCAACTCATATCCTGCCGGTAATACTGCCAGCCATTCCGCTACTTACGGAATACAAACAGTCGGCAGTAATGTTTATCCTGTGTTTAATACGACTTCAGACCAGCAAACAGACGCATCGAGGCAGGGTCAAAACTTGCCGTATAAACAAGGTTCTACCACCATTATGGCTTACCGTACCAATGGCAGCACCGGTGGAGGCGGCGGTCAAGGTCAAGGAAACGGCAGAATAACCTTTGGCGTTGACGGACGAACAACTTCTGAAATGATAATTAATTTTGGAAATTTTGCATATAATAGCGGCTCTACTATGGGAATAGGATATAACCACGACCGCCAGTTAAACGGACTTATTTCGGAAGTCATTATTTTTGAAGAAAAACTTAGCGATGTCAATCTGGAACTTGTGGAAGCATATCTGGGAGTAAAATACGGCATTACGCTTCACGGAAAAACCACGGGCAGCAATTTCGACTACAAGATGTCCAGCGACCCTAATGTACCGTCAAGCCCGCCATATACCTACTGGGCAGGGGAAAGTAATGCCGCGTACAGACCGTTTCACAACAATGTGGCGGCTATTATCCGTGATGATGTAAGCAGTTTGCACAACCGTCAGAGCCACAGCACCGAGTCCGGCTCAATGCTGCACTTGGGCGTGGGCGGAGTGCCGGGAGCAAAACTCGATATAAACGGAGCAAGCACGCTTGGCGAATTTGGAAACGACAATGAAGTGGTGGCTTGGGGACACAACGTGCATATAGGGACTACTGCCGCGGATTACTTCGAGAGTATTCCGCTTAGCGGCTGCAACAAGTTTGAACAACTTTTCAAACGCAGATGGTTAGTACATAAAAAAACAGCCGGCGACCAGCCCATAAAACTGCTTGTGGGCTTGCAAAACAACAGCGGCAACAACCTTGGCGCATCTGCCGATGCAGAAACGCAGGCGCTCTACGCCAAACTGCTGCCGGGGAACGAAGTATTTATGATAGTGGCAAAAACGGAAGCGGATATAGACAAACTGATAAGCAACGATGACGGCAGTTTCATCAAGGCAGTCATACCGATGACATATATCAACGGCGAGTTTCAGTGCAGTTACACCTTTACTGACGAAACTTACTACATCACTTTCGGAGTAAAGACAAATACAAATGCCTGCGTGGGTGATAAGGAATTTACAGGCACAAAAACGCTGAACTGGAATCAGTACAACTACTTGAGCCGCTCAAATCCTAATATTAATAGAGCAAACGGTACCAACAAGGACTTCGGAGATGTGGCTTTCGACCTCGGAGACGACATAACCGGAACTACGCGCATACAGTCAGACGGCAACATTCAGATAGACCGCTATTATCCGCGCTACGTAACTTCGCCCAAAGGCATTGAACTGCGGCGCAACAGGGGAAATTCAACATCAAAAATAACGGTTACAATTGAGTTTGCCGCCGGTATACTTGTAACGCCGTCATTCCGCATTTCCGATATTGACGAAAATGCGAACAGATACGACCAGGTAACAGTGCGCGGCGGTTGTGCGGCGGGCGGCAACACTATCAAACCGAAGTTTTCGGCTGTTTCCAATCGACCTTCGTACAGATTTGAGCCTGATGGATTTACGGTTACGGGAAACAGACGAGGAAATCAATCTGCAACCGGCAGAGACGGCTCGTTAGATGTAACATTTGCAGAAGGAGTAAACAAAATTATAATCGAATATTACATTACCGGACAAACTCCGAACACAACCAACAGGTCTATATATATCAGCCCGATAAGTTTGACATCGGTGAAAACGCCTCCGCCTCCGGCTGTTATAAATGAAGATGGCATCTCGTTTGTGAAATCGGTAAGAGTACCGGAAATTACCACCTGCGAACCTGCCGAATATTCATTCTACATCACCAACAACAACTATGGATACAAGTGGGTGAATTTTGCTGACTCTCTGCCCGAAGGACTGACTTGGGAAAGCGAATCGCTGGCGATAGACAGCATCGGTTTTGCACAGGAATACAGCGACTGGAAATATGGATATAATGCAAACAGCACAAAGGCAAATGCCTATGCAGGGCAGGACAAGTTGCAGATAGACAGTCTGTATATTCCCTGCAACGCCACGCTGAAAGTAAGCGCGGTGGCGCGGATAGACGAAAATTATGCTAACAGTGTAATTCTTCCCGTTATAAGGAAAGATTTCGCCAATATTGCCAAAATAGATTATGAGGTAGAAATGCAGCCAACTCAGTACGAACATCATTACCTGAAAAGCGCAGACCGTGAAACGACTGACAGTTTGACCATTTTTGAAGCCGAATATCAGCAGCGGCAGGATACGGTGCTTGTAGCCGATTCGGTAACAGCAAAATATGCTGCGAATGGTGAAGTAACGGTTAAGATAAAAATAACCAACAACAATGCGCCGATAGAAGAAATGTTTCTGAATGTCGATTTCGATGCAGGTTTCACCTATGTGTCGGGCAGTTACTCATCAACTCCGTATGTGGGCGTGGTGTATAGAAATCCTGAACTGAGCGCAGCCGAAAACGACTCGCTACTGATTATTGCCGACATCAACAACGACCCAACCGATACGCAGGATTTGCCAACTATGGGTCATTTGACAAACGACGGGCGGCACGGCTTTACATTGCCCACCGGCGACACCGAATTTACTTTCAAATTGCTTGCCCCCGCGGTTGCAGTAGATGTGTTGAATGTCTTGTACGAGTTTGTTACCAACAAATCCGATGACCCCTGTCTGTTAGAAAGTATAAACGAAATGTACGGCGTACTGAAAGTGTCGTATTCGGGAATAACGCACATACTTACAAACAAACGTGTAACGATTAAAATAAAGAGATAATAAACAAACACCCTCTCCCTTTAAAAGACAGTACGTCAGATTTTTTTTCGTACTGTCGCCAAGTCCCCCCTTTAGGGGGGATTTAGGGGGGCGTTAAAATAGAAAGAATAAAAATTATGAAAAAGAACAACAGAAAACGGCTTCTATTGAGTATATGCTTGGCGTTTGCCGCATACACTACGGCTTCGGCACAGTTGCTGCTGCCCGGCTACTTGTCCGGTATGGCAACTATTGGCGGCAACCCGACCTTGTTGAACGGCAATCTCATTGTCGGCAACAACGGCGAACTGTTTCTCGGAACACACATTCCGCGTTTGCAACAAAGCAACACGCTCTATCTGATAGGCGAATATCGGGGCGATTCAGGTGCGCGAACTTATCACTCCGTGGTTAATAACACGAATACCTCCGGCACGCGGGGCTTTATCAATGTCATTGGCACGGCAAAGGGCAGCACCGAGATTATGCTCGATATGTTTGACGGCTGGGACGGCTCGTGCATCGACCTTGCCCGCGCTTACACCACAGGCAGCGACATCAACGCTTTCACAATGGCGGAAGGAAGTTACAACGGACATCGCGCCTACCTGAGCAACCGCATTGAAGGCGGCGACAGGGTATGGTTTCTTGCCGAACGTATGATAATCGGTGCTTATCTTTCTCCTTCGGGTCAATCGCGCTGCTTGGGCGACTCCAATCCTTTTGACGTATTGTCGGTGCAAACGCCCTCTAATGGCAACTACTTGTATCAATGGTACAAAAAATCGGGTGCGCCCGCCAATCCGCGCGACTTTTCCGCTTCCACGCCTGTAGGCTCGGCAAACGGCGGACAAACGGCAAGTTACACCCCGCAAATAAATACGGACACCACATTTTATTATTTCTGTGTGGTGCGCAATGCCAATTGCAGCGAATACAATATTGACACTACCGATGTTTCGGGTGCCATTACAATGCACGGCGAGCCGAAAATACATATCTATGGTGCAAATCTTTGCATCGGTAAAGACACAATCTTTACCGCCGAAATATATGAAGGCGACCCCACAGGCACAGGATATTGGCATATCAGCGAGGGACTTGCAGTCGATATTGCTAAATTAAGCGAAACTACCGCCGTTATAACCGGACATTCTACGGGCAAATTTACGGCGTGCTATCACTATACCACACCCGGCGGCTGTACCACAATCGTAACTTCGGAAGAATACGAAGTATTTGCAAAACCGGTAGCGGAAGTTCAAGACATTGTTCTTTGCTCGCCGCAGTTAATACCTGCATCGGCTTTGGTTAAAAATGTGATAGATGCGGATTATACTAAAATTTACGATAGCACTTACACGGAAATCACCGGACAAAATATTCAGGCAAACTACGGCACGGCAACTTACTACGTTGAAGCCATCAAAAACGATTGCCATTGCGTATCGCAGCGCGTAGCCGTACATTTGACGGTAACAGAGGGCATCACATTTGACTTGCCCGCAGCAACGGCAGTTTGCGAAGGCAACGGAACTACCATTGATTTGGCAGATTTGGTAACAAATGTGAATGTGAGTGATTACAGCATTGAAGTTTACAAAGCAGACGGCACATTGCTGTCCGGCACTTTGGTAGCAGTTTCCGAGCAACCGTATTATGTAAAAGTCGTTTCAAACGGTTGCAGCAGCGAAGGTAAAGGCATTTTGGTATCCAAAGGCAGCAGTTCGGTACGCATCGTGGAACAACCGCAGGTGCAATCTTACACGCTCGAAAATTTGAACGATTATGTGAATTTCTATGTAGTGGCAGAGGGCGCGTTGAGTTATCAATGGTACGAAATCAGAAACGGCGTTACTTCGCCTGTTGCGGGTGCCACTTCGGATATTTTGACCATCTCGGTAGCAGATATTGACCCGAATGTTTTTTACTTCGTTACCGTCAGCGGCGGTTGCGGCGGGTCTGTCAGCAGCAACCTTGTGTATGCGGAAGAATGTATCTTGCTGATTATGCAAAAGAAAAATCATACTTTGATTGTAAATAACAACAGCAGCAACAACGGCGGATATAACTTTACTTATTACAAATGGTACAAAAACGGCGACTTGATACATCAAAGCACGTATGGCGCAGATTTGGGCGGTATTTACAACACCGGCGGCAGCAATTTGAATCCTAATGACGCATATTATGTTATCGCCACCGACCAGTACGGCAAAGAACACCGCACTTGTCCCTACAATCCGGTAATTTATACCTACGGCACGCGCGTTGTGGCATATCCTAACCCCACAACAACGGCAGCATCGCTTGTGGCAGTTGATGTAGAAACAGATGACGAAGAATTGCTCGAAAACGGCATCATCATCTCTTACAACACTGCCGGTCAATATCTCGGACAAATACGCACCAACGGACATCGCGTTACGCCGGTACAATTGCCCTCTGTTGCAGGTATATATATCTTGAAATTCGTTTCGGGCGAGTTTGAAAAAGAAATAAAGATTATTGTACAATAAAAAGAAAGGAACAATAAAAAAATGAAAACACAAGCAAAAAACATCGCAACGAAAATCTCAAAAAGATTAATCGCTATTGTATCCTTTTTGATGATATTGACAAGCCTTTCGGCGCAAACGGCGCAGGACAGCGTAAAAAATGATAATGCGGCAACATCGGTAGAAATAGAAATAGCCCCATTTTGCAGGCACGAGTTCTCGATATGGACTTCCGAAGGCTTATCGGGTTTGAACTACAAACCGACCTTTGGCGAAAGAGATTTGAAATTCGGCGGAAACCTGATAGGCTTGGGCTACACATTCTATTTCAACAGAATGTTGGGCATTCACACAGGCGCGGAGTTGGCAATGTACAACACTGCTTACAGCCTGAAAAACCTCAAAGATGCCTACAAAACCACCGACCTTGACGATTTGACACCCGGCAGGCAGGGCGAGCCGATTGATTATCACACGGATTTGAAACGCTATGAGGAAAAACAACGCTTATACAGCGTGAATATCCCTTTGATGCTGCAATTTCAAACACCGCTGGCGAGCGGAGTACATAATTATTACGCTTCTTTGGGCGCAAAATTATTTGTACCCGTAAAAGGCTCGTACAAAGCAAACGGCACGCTCGACACTTGGGGCTACTATTACGACCCGACAAACGGCTCGCAGCAAATTTTAGCCAGCGACAACGACAAAAATTTCCATCTCGAAGATTTGGGATATTATGACGACCTCGAATACAGCGCAGACAAAAAAGATGTCAAGTTCAAAATTGGCGGTTTGGCAACTTTTGAAACAGGCGTAAAATGGAGTTTAAGCCCCAAACTGTCGCTCTACACAGGCGCGTACATTGACTACGGCTTTACGAACATTGCCAAAGGCGGCGGCAACAACTTTTTCTCGTTCAACCCCGAGCGGGAAGAAATTGAATCAAACAGCATTTTGGCTTCGCAATATGCGCATAACTACGGCGAAACGACCAAATTTGTCGACAAAGTTAGTCCCTTATCATTCGGCGTAAAACTCCGTTTGGGCGTGAATATGTGCAAAATGGCAAAGATTGACAAAAAAGAAGAGAAAAAATCAGAGAAGAAACCGGAGAAAAAAGAAGATGGCGAAACGCAAAAAGCCGAAGAACTGTTTGATGCTTACCGAAAAGGCTTTTTAGATGCTATAAACAACAAAGATGGCGACAACGGTGGCGATAAGGGTGGCAAAAAAGGCAAAAATCAACCTCACAACTTGCAGGAAGAAGAAGACTACCAATCAGACCCAAGATGGAATATGGAAATGGAAAGAGCCACTGCCGAATACGGCGAACTGAAAGACCTTTTGATAATGTACGTGGACGGTTACGAACTCAATCAGGCGTATCTCTCACCGATAATGAAGAAAATGCTTGACGACAGATTGAGAGTTCTCAACAAATACAACAACGACAATTACATCATCATTGCCGAAGGTCATACCTGCGACTTGGGGCGCGAAGAATTTAATATGGCATTGGGTCAGAAACGTGCAGAAGTGGTACGCGACTATATGATTAGCAAAGATTACAACGGCGACAATATCATTCCTGTGAGCAAAGGCGAAAGCACGCCCATTGTAGGCAACAGCAGCGAGGCAAACAGGAAAATTAATCGTAGAGTTGTATTCCTGATTAAAGAAAGACGATAAGATTTTTTTAAGGGTATAATTCTGAAAAAGAGCAAAGTATAGGGGCTTTGCTCTTTTTTATAATGTCTATTATTTATCCTGCTTTGCGCTCTTTGCGTGTCCTTTGCGCTTAGATTTCAGATTCAAGATTTGGCAAAAAGACTAAACAAACGTAATGCGTTTTTTAAACGTGTTGCGTTTGTTTTGTAAATAAAACTTTTTTCGTACCTTTGTAATAATGAAAATCTTTATCCACACAAAGCACCAATACCTGAAAAATTTTATTCTGAATATCTCAGAAGAATTTGACACAGAGGGATATACGATACACAAAGTTCGGAATGAAGTCAAAGTGTTCAGCGTGGGTGGCATCGAAGTAAATGTAAAGAAATACGCCGTTCCGCATCTTTTTAACCGCATTGTCTATACTTTTTTCCGAAAATCTAAGGCGGAAAGGGCATATCGCAATGCCTTGAAAGTGCAGGCACAGGGAATAGATACGCCTGCGCCGGTTGCTTATGTGCTTTGCAAACGGCAGGGTTTGCTTTACGATTCTTATTTTATTTCATTGCAGCAACCTTATTTAAACCTCACGCAAACACGCAATACGGCAGATATTTATGCTGCTTTGGGGAAATTTATTGCTGAATTGCAACAAAAAAACATTCTGCATCTTGATTTGTCCTTTGGAAATATTTTGTTGAATGATGCGGGAAATAATATCGCTTTTTCGCTGGTGGATTTAAACCGAATGAAATTCCGAAAAATCAGTCCATCGGCAGGTTTTTTGAATTTCAATCGCCTGCACGCTAACGAGGAAGTGCTGAAGATTTTGGCAAAATCGTATGCAGAAACAAGAAACAGAGAAGAAAAAGAATGTTGCGAAAAGATTTTACGGGCAAATGAGAAACATTTTCATTCCCGCCTGCCTTTCCACTCAAACCGCCCGAAAATACCTGTAATGGCGGTCAGTAGCACATAAAACGGATACACCAGACTCAACGGAAACAGCCACCGCAACAAATGCAGCGATTTGGCAAATTTGGCATAATCGTAAAGTAAAATCCTGTCCGACACCAATTTTACCAAGAAAACAAAGGCGAACAGAAGCCATTTTCCGGTCAAAATGCCCCAAACCACGCTTGCAATCACCATCGCCGAAATACCAAAAACGGCAAAAGCCGTCAGAATGACAAAAAAGTCGGTGTAGGCGGTGCTTTTCGATACCCAGCGTTTCCGTTGGTTGAAAAAATCCGCAAAAGTTCGGCAGGGGAAGGCAAAAACCACCGCATCGGTTGATTTCAGATAGGCGATATTACCTTTGGCGCGTTTTACGCTCATCATCAGAAACATATCATCGCCCGACAGTTTCTCGTCTTTCAAATCCGCGCTGTGCCGTTGCCACGTTTGGCGCGGGAATGCCATATTTGCACCGTTGCACATTATCGGCATTTTGGCACAGGCAGCACCCGCTGTTGAGGCTTGCAGGCTCATAAATTCCAATGCCTGCATTTGCCCGAAAACGCTTTTGTCGTCAAGCATAACGACCGGCGCGATAATCATATCCGGCTGATTTTCTGCGTAAAATTTGGCGATACTTTCTATCCAACCTTTGTTTGGAATGCAGTCGGCATCGGTGCAAATAATGAGTTCGCCGCTGCTTTTTTCGATACCTTCGCGCAGGGCGTTCTTTTTACCGTAGCCTGCGGCGTCAATTAAGTGCCAATCGTCATTGCAAATACTGGCGCAAGTTTGAAACTTGTGCCTAAGGTTTTCTATTATTTCCCGCGAATTATCGGTGGAAGAATCATTTACAAAAACGATTTCAGAATGCGGAAAAGTTTGATGTTGCAACGCAAAAAGTAATTTCGGAAGATTTTCTGCCTCATTTCGGAAGGGAATAACGACAGAAATTTTCGGCACAAGTTGCAAACTTGCGCCGGACATTGTTTTCTTTTTTCGCCAACCGATAAAAAAGATAGTGATGAGCGAAACGTACAAAACGCAAAAGAAATAAGTAAGAATAATCATAATTAAAATGTAAGCGGTTAAACACAAGTGCGCTGCACCACCTGTCTGAAAAATAAAAAAAGTCCGTTTCTAAAACGGACTTTTGATTTTCTTGCAAGAATATTTGTTTAAAAATTATTCTGCAACAACCGGTGCTTCAACAGCAACTTCTTCTACTGCAACAGTAGAATTAACAACGGTAGAGTCATCAGCAGCAGGTGCTACTTCTTCTACAGCGGGTTCTACTTCGGTAGTTTCAGCAGTTTTAGAACCGCAAGATGCGAAAGAAACTGCAACAGCAGCAGCGAAAAATAATACTAACTTTTTCATTTTTTAAAATTTTTAGAAATTAAACGATTAAATAAATTATTTGTTTGAAAAACGCTGCAAAGGTACGGACTATTTTGTAACTACCAAATAAAAATCGAATTATTTTTCGATTTTTTTTCTGAGGGCGATTTTTTGTTGTTTTTTGCCGTTTTTGTAGCAATATCTTCAAAAAAAGTTCAAAAATAGGTTGTACAACATACTTTTTTTTTTGGTGGATAAAAAAAAAGGCTGCATCTTTGCACCGTTAAACACAATCTTTTTTCCTTAAGAACTAATACTTGAAAATAAAAAGGCAGGATTTCGCTTGGAGTCTTGCTTTTTTATTATGTTTTGGACAGTAATAACAATAAATATGATGAACAAAATAATTATATATCAGGTCTTCACGCGGCTTTTCGGTAATCCTAAAACCGCCAACAAAGAAAACGGCACGCTGGAAGAAAACGGCGCGGGCAAGTTCAACGCTTTTACCGAAAAGGCATTGGCGGAAATAAAAAACTTGGGCATTACGCACATTTGGTACACCGGCGTACTCGAACACGCTACCAAAACGGATTACACGCGCTACGGCATTGAGCGAAACCACCCCGCTGTGGTGAAAGGGAACGCCGGCTCGCCCTACGCAATACGCGATTATTACGATGTTTGCCCTGATTTGGCGGAAAATGTCGAGGCGCGTATGCAGGAGTTTGAGGCGATGGTGGAACGCACGCACGCGGCGGGTTTGAAGGCGATTATCGACTTTGTGCCGAATCACGTGGCGCGGGAGTATAAATCGGACAGCAAGCCTGCGGGTATGGCGGATTTGGGCGAGAATGACGACAAAAACCTCGCATTCAGTCCGCAAAACAACTTTTATTACATTCCCAACCGGTGCTTTGAAGGGCAGTTTGATATGCTTGCGGGCGAAAAGGAACGTTACAACGCTTTTCCTGCGCGGGCAACCGGCAATGATTGTTTCCACGCCTGCCCGAGCATTAACGATTGGTACGAAACCGTAAAATTGAATTACGGCGTTGATTATTGTGCGGGCGGGCAGCGGCATTTTAACCCGATGCCGGACACTTGGTTGAAAATGAGGGATATTTTGCTCTTTTGGGCGGCGAAAAAAGTCGATGGTTTCCGCTGCGATATGGCGGAAATGGTGCCGGTGGAGTTTTGGCAATGGGCGATTGCGCAGGTGAAGGCGCAGTTTCCGGACATTGTTTTTATTGCCGAAGTGTATAATCCGTCTGATTACCACAATTATATTTACAAGGGCGGGTTTGACTATTTATATGATAAGGTTGGGCTGTACGACACGTTGCGGGCGATTATCTGCGGTTACAAGCCTGCGAGCGACATTACGCACTGCTGGCAAAGTGTGGACGGTATTCAGAAAAAGATGCTGAATTTTCTCGAAAACCACGATGAGCAACGCATCGCATCGGATTTTTTTGCGGGCTACGGCGCGGCGGCTATTCCGGCTGCTATCGTTTCTGCTACGCTGAACGCTAATCCGTTTATGCTTTACTTTGGGCAGGAACTCGGCGAGCGGGGTATGGACAAAGAGGGTTTCAGCGGGCGAGATGGGCGCACTACGATTTTTGATTATTGGAACGTGCAATCCGTCAATAATTGGATAAACGGCAAAAAATTGACACGGGAACAAGAGTCTTTGCAAACTTTCTACAAAAAACTGCTGAATGTTTGCCGCACGGAAAAAGCCATTGCCGAAGGCGAATTTTATGATTTGATATGGCTCAATTATGAAAATCCGCAGTTTAATACTGCCAAAAAATATGCTTTTCTGCGCAAAAAAGACGAAGAGGTTTTGCTGATTGTAGTCAATTTCAGCGAGAACGAGGCAAAAATCGCCGTGAATATTCCGCAAACGGTTTGGGACTATCTTAAAATTTCGGGCAAACAAAAGGGAAAAACTATCGAATTGCTATATAATAAGGATAAGGAAGAAAAATTTTCGCAGCAAGTTCGTGTGAAACTTGATGCGAAATCGGGGAAGATTTTGAAGTATGTGTTTTAGCACTTTTTTGGGCACGCAGATGACGCAGATAACGCAGATTTTCGCGGATTTTTGAAATTATCTGCGAAAATCTGCGTTATCTGCGTCATCAGCGTTCTACTTACTACCATTTTATTTTACTTTTCTTCCTGCAAAAGAGGAATACCCATAAGGTAACTAAGGGCAAAAGTATATCAAAGAGCAGGGCGGTGAGATAAAAACGCCGTTCGTTCATTCGCCGCGCGGTGCGGTTGATAACGAGCAGTTGCGTAAGGGCGCGTAAGATGTAGATGCCGCCCGCAAAAATGGCGAGCCACAGGTTTTGCATAGCGAAAAGAGCAATAATCGCGGCATAGAACAGGAAACGGCTACCGATTTCCAAACCGATGCGCAGGCGCGTGCCGAAACGGTAATAGGGCGCGGTGGTCAGATGGCGGCTTTTTTGGATACGCCACTTTTTGAAGGTGGATTTCGGTACGGAAAAGGTGATGCTTTCGGGCGAGGTTTCTACGCGGGTGTTGCGTTTGGTGGCGACTTCTTTGATAAATAAATCGTCATCGCCGGACTGCAAGTGGAGGTGCGAGGCAAAGCCTTTGTTGTCGAAAAAAAGATGTTTGCGGTATGCCAGGTTTCTGCCTACGCCCATATACGGCTTGCCAGCGAGCGCAAAGCCCATATATTGCAGGGCGATGGTAAAGGTGTCGTAGGAAATGAGGCGGCTCAGGAAGTTTTTTTTGTTGAAATACGCGCCGTAGGACAAAACGACATCGGTTTTTTCATCGAAATTCCGCACGATGTTTGTTATCCAATCTTTTCCGGCGGGCTGACAGTCGGCATCGGTGAGCAGAATGATGTCGTATTTGGCGGCTTTGATGCCTACGGTGAGGGACATTTTTTTTGTGCTGATGAATTTTGCGTCTTCGGGCAGATAGGTGTGATACAGGTGCGGATAGTCTTGTGCAAAAAGTGCCAGAATTTCTTTGCTTTCATCGCTTGAGCCGTCATTGACTACCACGACTTGGTAATTCGGATAGTCTTGCGTTAGCACCGAAGGCAGAAATTCGCGCAGGTTGTCGGACTCGTTTTTGGCGCAGACGATGACGGATACGGGTGGTTGCTTGTCCGAAAAAGTGTGTTTCCCTTTGCGGATTTTTCGGCTTTGCGCGAGGACTTTTCTGTAATAATGCAAATAATAAAACAGTTGCACGGCAAATGCCGCCAACAATATGCCTGTCACTGCAAAATGATATGGCTTAAATGATGCGATGATTTCTTCCATTTTTTAGATTTCGGTTGATAAATACGCTTTGGGGAGTTCTCGCAAGTTGTATTGCGATGCCATTATTTCGCCATACGCGCCTGCGCTGCGCAGTGCGATGAGGTCGCCGCGCTTGGTTTTGTTGAGTTCGCGGTCTTTGCCGAAGACGTCTGACGATTCGCAAATGGGACCTACCACATCGTAGGTTTCATATTCTTCGTTGGAAGAAAGATTTTCAATTCTGTGGTAAGAATCGTACATCGCGGGGCGCACCAAATCGGTGAAACCGGCGTCGAGAATGACGAATTTTTTTACCGTGCCGACCTTCACATAGGTTACGCGCGAAATCAGGTTGCCGCATTGGGCGACTACCGAGCGACCGGGCTCGCAGTGGAGTTTTTGTCCGCTGCGCAAACGGAGATGTTTGTTGAAGGTGCGGAAATATGACTCGAAATCGGGGATTGGCAGGTGGTTTGGGTGTTCGTAGTTGATGCCCAAGCCGCCGCCGATGTTGATGTTTGGCAGGGTAATGCCGAGCGTGCTTTCGAGTTCGTCTTGCAAGTCGTTGATGCGCACGCAGAGGTCTTCAAATGCCGAGAGGTCTGTGATTTGCGAGCCGATGTGAAAGTGCAAGCCGATGAGTGTTACATTCGGCAGCGATTGGATAAGTTTAATGACTTCGGGCAGCATTTCGAGGTTGATGCCGAATTTGTTTTCGTTCAGTCCGGTGGTGATTTTTGCGTGCGTGTGTGCATCGACATTGGGATTGACGCGCAGGGCTACGCTTGCCGTTTTGCCTTTGGCGGCGGCGAGTTGGTTTATCACTTCTACTTCGGGAACGGACTCGGCGTTGAAACAAAAAATATCCTGCGAGAGGGAATAGTTGATTTCTTTATCCGTTTTGCCCACGCCGGCAAAGACGATTTTCGATGCGGGGAAACCTGCCTCGATGCAGGCTTTTACTTCGTTGCCGCTCACGCAGTCCGCACCCAAACCCGCCGCGCTGATGATTTCCAGCAATTTACGGTTGGCGTTTGCTTTTACGGCGTAATGCGCCTCGTAGCCGTACTTGCCCGATTCGGTTTTGATGCTGTCGAGCGTTTGTTGGAGCAAATTAACGTCATAATAATAAAATGGCGTTTCTATTTTTGCAAATTTATTGGTTGGGAAGTTTCCTTTCATAGGGGTTTATCTTTTATTATAAATAAAGTTCAATCCTTGTGGAGTATATTTTTCAAATGTATGGTCGGAAGATATTAAGGTAATTTTGTCACTGATGGCTTGTGCAATGATAGAATGGTCATTCATATCTTTGTGGTTCTCTGTTATATGCAGAGAAGAATAAGTTGCCAAATGACGCTGATTGAAATAAACGATTTCAATGTTATAATCTTGCAAACCAATTAAAATATCTTTTCCTGATTTATATAAACGAGTGCGTAATTTTCCTAAACGAAACAGCAAAAGCAATTCCTTTACTGCTACCGAACTTGCATATAAAATAGCAGAACTCTCTTTTAGTAAAGCCGATACTTTATAATTAATTTCGTCAGTATTCAATAGAATAAAAACCAGCATATTCGTGTCTAAATAATATCGCAGACTTTTCATTTCAATACTGCCCTCATATCTAAATATTCATAGCAATTTTTGGGTGTTTTTTCCCACATGATTGCTACTCTTGATTTCTTTTCTTGCAAGTTTCTTTCTGCATCTTTCATTTTTGTTTCCATTGTTTTTTGCTTTATAAATTCATTTTGCAAAGGTAGGCATTTTTTTGAGAATAAAAAAGAACGGATTATTTAAAAATCCGCCTGTTATGTTATTTCCCTACTCTGTGGATAGGATTGCGCTTTTTATCAGCCATTCGTGCATATTTTTCTGAAATTGTTCAAAAGATATATCGCCCGAATTTTCGGCTTCGTGCATTTCTCTACGATATTCTTCAAGCGTAATGGAATGAGGATTTATCCAATCAATATTTTTTATTACCGGCTCGTTTAAAACTTCTATTGACATATTGAAAATATTTTGGATTTTTAAATGCCACAAAGATACGAAAAATTACCTTTTCAACAAAACAATAAACTTCAAAGACAAATCAAAGAACACCATTTTGGCATTCACATTTTGCTCGATATGCCGTTCTGCCAGCGCAAATTCCTCCATAATATCAAAAATATTCCGTTCGTTGATAAAGGGCGAGAATTTTTGTGCAAAACTTTGTTCGGCGTTTGTCATATAATTCAGTTCGCTGTGGTGGAAATTGAGCATAAAGTTTTCGCGTATCATTCGCTGCGCATACGCCAGAAAATTCTTTTGCCGCTCGCGCCCGATGCCCGCCGTAGCGTCCGCCCACTGTTTGATGCCCCGCACGTTTTTGCTGTACGCCAGCCGCATTATTTCGATAAACCGGGCAAGATTTTCGCGGCTTTCGTCGCTTGCCTTGATGTTTTCGATGGCAACGGTGTAACTGCCGCCGGCAATGCGGGCAATGTTGTTTGCCTCGTCCGCAGAGAGGTAATACCGTTCCGTGATGCAGCGCGTGAGGTCGCTCTCGGCAATGGCGGGAATGTTTATCCGCTGCGTGCGCGACTGTATGGTTATCATCAGCGCATCGGGGTTTTCGCTCACGAGAACGAAGAGCGTTCTCTCGGGCGGCTCTTCCAGAATTTTTAGCAATTTGTTGCCAAAGCCCAAGTCGTGATACATTCTTTCGGGCTGCCAGATAATCATCACTTTGTACTCCGACTCGTAGGATTTCATACTCAACTTACGCAGCACCGCCTCGCTCTCCTTGCTGTAAATCAACGCCTGTTTGTTTTCCGCATTCAGTTTGGCGAGCCACTGATTGTAGGTAAAATACTTTTTCTCCGTAACAATTTCGCGCCATTCCTTAATAAAATCATCGCTCACCGAAGAACTGATGACCGGAAAAACGAAATGCAAATCCGGGTGCGCCAACTTTCCGAACTTCACACACGAGGGACACACGCCGCAGGAGTCATTCTCTCCCCGATTGGTGCAGCAAACATACTGTGCGTAAGCAATCGCCAACGGCAGTTTCCCCACCCCTTCCGCGCCCGCAAACAGTTGCGCGTGAGAGATTTTTCCCTCACGCACGGAACGAATTAAACGGTTTTTCGTTTCGCCTTGTCCGATGATTTCTGAAAATTGCATCTGCTCTGTGTCATTGTGTACCGTCAGATAAATCTGACGGCAATGGATAACATAAGTCGGTTTAAACCGACTTGTTTTTATCCATTGCCGTCAGTTTTAACTGACGGAATTATTTATTTTATTGATTTTATCGCCCCTGTCGTAGTATCAAAAGTTATCGCTGCGTTATTTTTATCCACATAATCGGTGGGCAGCGACACCAGCGTTCCGAATTGCGCCATCGGTATGCTTTCTTTGTAGAGGCTGCGTTCGGAGTTATAAATTTCCACTTCCGCGTTGAGGGGAATGCAGTGGAAAAAGCCGTTTTTGCGGCTGTTTTTCACGGTCGGCATTCCGTTCTTCTTGCTCAATCTCAGCGAAATAAAATAAGAATCCGTAATGCCTTCCACGCCGCTCGTAACGCCGTTGAACGGTGAGAAATAGAACAAAATGCGGTCTTTCATCGCCCGTTCCGGCGTTATTTCAAAAGTCTTGTACTCCGTAGTCGTAATATTTTTGCCTTTAAACAGTTCCAGCAGCAAATCCTCGCGGCGTTTCAGTTCCGTGAGCATCAACTGCAACGTGTTCGCATCGCTTACCTCGTTTTGCGTAGCCGCGCTCAACAAATTAAACTGCGTTTCGCGCAACTGATAAATCTGACTTGCCGCCACTTCGCGCTTTTGGTTGGCATCGTTTTGCAGAAAATAATTTTCCGTCAAATCGCTTTTGTCAAAATAAACCGCCGCATTCTTGGCAGGCATATCCACTTTTTGATATTCCTTCGCTGCCGTTTCCGCCCTTGCCGCATTCACGCTTTCGATAATGCCGTTGTCCGTCAGGCTGATTAAGCCCGCTTTGGAATCCGAGGCGGCAGTTATCTGAAAGATGCGCGTAGGGTCTGGTACGCCTTTTCGGCGAATTTCGATGCCCGAAATTTCATATACGGTGCGGTCGCTGCCCACGATTTCCGCCTTCTCAAAACCGAAATACTGTTGCGCATAAGCCGCATAAGGTCCCGCTTTTTGCACCGTCTTTTTCAGTTCCACTCGCACTTCCAACGCCGTTTTGGGCAAAGTGTAAATCATCGCGCTGCCCGTTTCCTCCGCAGCGGCGAGCAACTCCACATTCTTTTGTGCAGCGGCAAAAAACGGTAAAGCCAATACTGCAATAAATAATACTTTTTTCATCTGTGTTATATTTTTCTTCGTGTCTTTGTGCCTTTGTGTCTTTGTGTTCAGTATTCTGCCGCTTGCGGCTTTTTTATACTAAACACGAAGACACAAAGACACGAAGACACAAAGTTTAGAAATGTTACAATAATTATATATATGATTAAGGCAAAGCCACGCCGCGCGATGCCACAAAAATGCGCGACCATTGTTCCACCGTCAAATCCAACTTCATAGCCTCCACGCTGCGGCGGATACGTTCAATCTTTCCGCTGCCGTTTATGGGCATAATCACCGAAGGGTGTTTCAAGAGCCAGGCGTAAATCACCGAGTCCGTTTCCGGCACGCCGAGTTCTTCGGCTATTTCGTGCAGCACTTTTACGATGCGTTCCGATTTTTCGTCTGTCGGTTTCGCCAGCCTGCCGTCTGCAATGGGGCAATACGCCATCGGTTTCAAATTCTTTTCCACGCAATAATTCATATTGCCGTTTTCAAAATGAATAATCCGATACGGCGAAATCTCTATCTGATTGGTAACAAGTTTCTCGTCAAGATACGCCTGCAACGCCGACACATCGTGCGACAAAAAGTTGCTTACCCCAAAATACCGCACTTTCCCCTCGCGGCGCAGTTTGCCGAACGCCTCTGCCACCTCGTGCGGATTGAGAATATCCGAAGGGCGGTGCAGCAGCAGCACGTCAAGATAATCCGTGCGCAAGTTTCGCAGCGAGTTTTCCGCCTCTTGAATGATATATTCCGCGCGGTAATCATAGTACTGAATTTTCTTTTGCGGAAATTTGTTCGACAAAATATTGATACCGCATTTGGTAACGATGGTCATCTGTTTGCGCAGTTCGGGTTTCAACGCCAGCGCATCGCCCACCAAGCCCTCGCAGGTGTAGTTGCCGTAAATATCGGCATTGTCGAAGGTGTCAATGCCCAGTTCCATTATTTGCTCAATAAAAGCGAGCAATTCCTGCGAATTCATTTTCCAGTCCAAAATCCGCATTTGTCCGTGAATGATTCTTGAAAATTCAAGACCATTGGCAAGTTTTACTTTTTCCATAATATTTTAAATTGTTTTTTTTCGTGGCGACAAAATTACGCATTTTTTTTTATCCGCATTCTATTTTTGCAACAAATAAAAAAGAAAGGTTATGCTGTTGCTTATGCCGTTGGTTAAAACCAACGGCAATTGATATAAACAAGTCGGTTGAAACCGACTGCTTGCGCCAATCAGGGTAGTCGGTTTCAACCGACTTGATTATATGAATTGCCGTCAGTTTTAACTGACGGTTACGGAAAGAAAGGGGATTGCGGGTCATACTTCGACTTCGCTCAGTAACCAAGCCCGCAATGACAGGTATAACAATGGTTATGCCGTTGGTTAAACCCAACGGCAATTGATAAAACAAGTCGGTTGAAACCGACTGCTTGCGCCAATCAGGGTAGTCGGTTTTAACCGACTTCTTTATATGAATTGCCGTCAGTTTTAACTGACGGTTACGATGAAAGAAAGAGCAGAAAAATATTCCACCCCTGCCACATTATAAACATTTAACAATTCCCCATAAAAAAAATATCAAAAATATAATTCCACTTATACAATTTTAATTTACCTTTGCAGCCACATAATCTAAAAAAATGCGCGTATACGCGCATTTTTTTAGCGTTCCGCTTTGTGTATGTCCCTTGCGCCAAACAGTGTCTTTATTTGAGCGTATAAAGACCTTTTATACGAGCGTATAATTCTCAGTTTACAAACAATTCAAATTTTTATTTACAATGAACAAATTAAAAAGAATCTTTTGGACAGCAGTATTGCTGTGTGCAACAAATGCGTGGGCGGCAGATGGCGGCTTGCAAAGCATTTTGGCTCAAAACAACATTCGTTGCATTACCTTTTCGGACAACGATATGGTGTTTAAAACCTTTGACGGCACGGAAACCGTCTATTCTCTGGACAATGTCGAAAAACTTGTTTTCGACATTTTGGACATACCAACTAATACGCCCGCTGTAAATGCAGACATCAACATTTATACGGCAGACGGCGCGGTGGTGGTGCAATGTGCGGGAAGCGTCAAATCGCTGACTTTGCTGAATATCAACGGCAAAGTCGTAGAAAAGCGGCGCGACACATCTCTACCTGCAAGCATCAATGTATCCGCTCTGCCTGCGGGCATTTACCTCTTGCAAATAGAAACCGCAGACGGCATTATTACCAAAAAAATTATCAAACAATAATTTAATACAAAAATCAAATGAAAAAAATATTCTTAACCCTCATTTTGGCAACTGCCATCACCTCTTTATTTGCCCAAGCAACAGAGCCGCGCACGCTCTATGTGATGAAAAACGGCGAAGTGGCGTATCAATCTGTTGTAGCAGAGATTGACAGCATTATTTTTTACAATCCGTCTGCTTATAATCCTGCAGACGGCGTGTTAATCAATGGTGTAGTTTGGGCAAAATATAATGTAGATGCCCCCGGTACTTTTGCCGCCACTCCCGAAAGCGCAGGCAAATTCTATCAATG
>JAISJU010000098.1 GCA_031261165.1 Prevotellaceae bacterium | reverse complement strand
TCCTGGTGTGGGGCCCCAAACACCCGGGGGGGGCCCCCCCGTGGCCAGGGGGGGGGGGGGGGGGGGGGGCGACAGCCGTTGTCGGTGCGCGTAAGGGCAGGGTGTGCCTTGCCCCTACTGCCTGCGCCACATTGTCGGGCGTGAGTTCGCCGGTGCGGGGCAGGGTG
Organism: Prevotellaceae bacterium; assembly: GCA_031261165.1. Taxonomy (GTDB): domain Bacteria; phylum Bacteroidota; class Bacteroidia; order Bacteroidales; family Paludibacteraceae; genus JAISJU01. The sequence goes on along the minus strand of JAISJU010000098.1, from coordinate 23,025 downwards.
CCGTCCAGACGACCGCGTACCGTTTTGCCTTTGGCAAAGTAGCCTTTCAATGCGCTTTCTACCAATGGATAGCCGTCTTCAAACACTAATATTTCATCACATTCATTTTCTAATTTCTCAACCAAACGGCGGGGGAGGGGGTATTGCCCGATTTTCAAAACGGGGTATTCAAGTCCTGCAAAATTTTCCATTAAATAATTGTAGCCGATACCGCAGGCGATGATGCCGAGTTTTTTGTTTTTGCCGTCTATATATTTATTGTATATGGAATTTTCGGATTGTTCTTCAAATGTTTTTTGATTATCCAATAATATTTGGTAGCGATTGCGGGCAATGGCGGGCAGGAGGACAAAGCGTTTCGGCTCTTTGGGCAGCGAAATGGGGTTTTGCGCTTTCTGTGGGCGGCGGGTTACGGTGCTGCGGGAGTGTGCCAAGCGGGTGGTGATGCGCAACAGGATAGGGTAGCCGAGTTTCTCGGACAGCGCCAATCCTTCATAAGCCATATCATAAGCCTCTTGCTGATTGCTCGGCTCGAGAATGGGCAGGAGGGCAAACTGTGCGTAGTAGCGCGAGTCCTGTTCGTTTTGCGAGGAGTGCATCGAGGGGTCATCGGCGGCGAGCACGAGCATTCCGCCATTGACACCTGTGATGGCGGCGTTCATAAAGGCGTCTGCGGCTACGTTCATTCCTACGTGTTTCATACATACGAGGGTGTGTTTGCCTGCGTATGCCATTCCGAGCGCGGATTCCATTGCGGTTTTTTCGTTGCTGCTCCAACGGCTGTGTATGCCGCGTTCTTGGGCTTCTTTTGAGTTCTGAATGTACTCTGTGATTTCTGTTGAGGGCGTGCCCGGATAGGCATATACGCCCGAAAGTCCGCCGTCTATCGCGCCTTGCGCTATTGCCTCATCGGCTAAAAGTAATTGTGTTTGCATTGTTTTGTTTTTTCGTGGTGCAAAAGTAGTGATTTTTTTTGATTTTTTGTAAGTTTCCATTTAAAAATGAAGGTAATTGATACAAATAAGTCGGTTGATGCAGGGGCGGTTTTTATAATAAGAAAAAAATAATTATCTTTGCAGGCAAAAATATAAAGTTATGGAAACAGCAGGTATCACCATCGAAAGAACTTTGCGCGGAAAACCGCGCTTTGCCCATATTGATTTAAAACGCTATGGCAATGATTCAAATCTTACCGATTTTTTTAATCATAACGGTGTGGAATTAAATCCGATAAAACTTACCGCAAAACTCAAAGAAGCAATGTGGCAGGTGGATAATGGGCAGTGGGTATCCAGAAGTTTAGACGATGTACTTAATCTTTAACGTGTATGTATAAGTTTAAGGAATCAAAAACGGCGATAAAAGATTGGGATAACTTGAAATCAATGACAAAAGCCGTCAAAGCGAAATTCAGGTTTATGTTCGAGGAGATTTTGGAAAATCCCCGCACGTTGAATGCAGTAGGCAGTCCCGAACAGTTGAAACACCAAAAATACGAAACCTATTCGCGCGAACTTGACAAGAAAGACCGCATTGTTTTTGAAATACGTAGTGGCGCGGAGTTTGATATGCCCGAAGAAGAGGAGATTGTTGTTTTTCTGCAATATTTGGGACATTATACAGATAAATAAAAGATAAAATGAGAAAAACTTTTCCAAAGTTCTGAACTTTGGAAAAGTTTTTTTGTTTTATCAGAACGGCATACTGTCCGAGTGCGGCAGCAGCATAGTCGGGTCAAAGTCTGTATCTTCCGTATTCATACGCGATTCCACTACTTGATAAGCAGGCTGTGGAGCAGAATCGTAAGTGCTGCCCTCGTTCAAGTTCATAAACTTGGCGTTGCGCCCGATGAAGCGCAGGCGCACATCGTCTGTCGCCCCGCTGCGGTGCTTTGCTACAATGATTTCGGCAATGCCGATGAGCGAATTGCCCTGACTGTCTTCGGTTATCTTGTAATACTCGGGGCGGTGGATAAAGCAGACAATATCCGCGTCTTGCTCGATGGCACCGGATTCGCGCAAGTCGGACAGTTGCGGGCGTTTGCCCTCTGCGCCTGTTCTGCCCTCTACGGCGCGGTTGAGTTGCGAGAGGGCGATGATGGGAATTTCCAATTCCTTTGCCAAACCTTTGAGCGAGCGGGAGATGATGCTGATTTCCTGCTCGCGGCTGCCGAAGTTCATTCCGCTGGCATTCATTAGTTGCAGGTAGTCGATGATGAGGCACTTCACACCGTGTTCGCGCACGAGGCGGCGGGCTTTGGTGCGCAACTCGAAGACCGAGAGGCTCGGCGTGTCGTCAATATAAACGGGCGCGTCTTGCAGTTCGGTGATTTTCGAGGTGAGCGTTGTCCATTCGTCTTGCGTCAGTTTTCCGCTTTTGATGGTTGCGCCGTCTATTTCGGTAACGTTCATCAGGAGGCGGTTGACGAGTTGGATATTGCTCATTTCGAGCGAGAAGACGGCGGTCGGGCTGTTGTATTGCACCGCCATATTTTTTGCCATCGAGAGGACAAACGCCGTTTTCCCCATTGCGGGGCGGGCGGCGATAATCACGAGGTCGGACTTTTGCCAGCCGGAAGTGATTTTGTCTAATGCGTGGAAACCGCTTGCTACGCCGCTCAAACCGTCATCGTTTTTTGCTGCGAGCGATATTTGTTCCAATGCCTCTTGAATGATGGGGCGGATTTGCGTTACGTCTTTTTTGAGGTTGCGCTGCGACACCTCGAAAATCATACCTTCCGCCTCTTGCATCAGTTCGTCAACGTCTTTCTGGTCGTCAAAAGCGTTGCGCTGTATGTCGCTCGAAATGCGGATTAACTCGCGTGCCAAATACTTTTGCGCCAAAATGCGGGCGTGATATTCCACGTGCGCCGCCGATGCCACTTTGGTGGTCAGTTGCGTGATGTAGAACGCTCCGCCGACTTCTTCCAACGCGCCCATTTTGCTGAGTTCCTCGCGTATGGTGAGAATATCCACCGGCTGGTTGTGCCCGATGAGCGAGGTGATTGCCTGAAAGATTTTTTGGTGTGATTCCTTATAAAATGTTTCGCTGCGGATAATTTCCGACACGGTGGAATAGGCATCTTTTTCCAACATCAATGCGCCGAGTACCGCCTCTTCGAGTTCCACAGCCTGTGGGGGCAGTTTGCCATATTCGTTTGGCATAATGGGCGTTACGGTGTCTTTCCGTTTATATGTTCTTTTTTCCATAATCTCTTTAAAAATTGAACGCCAAAAGTAATATTTTTTGCGTACTTTTGCAAGCCAAATATTTCTTAAACCTAACAATGCAAAAATATACATTACTGTATAAGATAAATTCTCCTGCGGACATTAAAAAACTGTCGCCTGACGAGTTGGAAATTCTTGCCAAAGAACTGCGCTCGTTTATCATAGACGAATTGAGTTGCAACCCCGGACACTTTGCCTCAAGCCTCGGTACGGTGGAACTGACCGTTGCCTTGCTGCGCGTCTTTGCGCCCCCCTACGACCGTATCGTTTGGGACGTGGGACATCAGGCGTATGGCTACAAAATCCTTACCGGTCGGCGCGACCGTTTCCACACCAACCGCTGCTTTGGCGGGCTTGCCCCCTTTCCCAATCCTGCCGAAAGCGAGTACGATGCTTTTATTTCGGGACACGCCTCCAATTCCATTTCTGCCGCGCTCGGTATGGCGGTGGCGGATAGATTGAAAGGCGAAGCCGGGCGCAAGATTGTTGCCGTTATCGGCGATGGCTCTCTCACGGGCGGGCTGGCGTTCGAGTGGCTGAACAATATGTCCGGCGCGCCAAACGATACGCTCATTATTCTGAATGATAACGAAATGGCGATAGACAACGCAGTGGGCGGCATCAGCGAATATCTGACACAAATTACCACCTCCCGTTTTTATAATAAAGTGCGTTACCGCGCTTATTTGTTATTGAAAAAACTGCACCTCTTCCCCGACAGCAAGCGCAGCCGTATGATACGTTTCCACAACAGCATCAAGTCCCTTTTTGCCCGCGAGCATAATATTTTCGAGGGCTTGCATATCCGCTATTTTGGTCCCATAGACGGACACGACATCAAAGAAATGGTACGCATTTTTGATACGATAAAAGATTTCAAAGGGGCAAAAGTGCTGCACATCAAAACAAAGAAAGGCAAAGGCTTTTTGCCTGCGGAAGAAAATGCTACGCTTTGGCACGCGCCCGGCATTTTCGATAAAGAAACCGGCAAGCGCACCGTCAAGCAAAGCGGCGAGATAACGCCCCCCTTGTTTCAAGACGTTTTCGGCGCAACATTATTGGAACTGGCAAAGAAAAACGATAAAATCGTTGGTATCACACCCGCAATGCCCACCGGCTCGTCTATGAACATTATGAGCGAGCAGATGCCCGACCGCGTCTTTGATGTCGGCATTGCCGAAGGACACAGCGTAACCTTTGCCTGCGGAATGGCAAAAGAAGGAATGATGCCCTTTTGCAACATTTACTCCTCATTTGCCCAGCGGGCTTACGACAACATTATCCACGATGCCGCCCTCCAACGGCTAAACCTCGTTATCTGCCTCGACCGCGCGGGCTTGGTGGGGCAAGACGGCGCGACACATCACGGCGCGTTTGATATGGCAGCCCTTCGCCCCATACCCAACCTCACCATCGCCGCCCCGCTCAACGAAACGGAGTTGCAAAACCTGATGTACACTGCCCAACTTCCCGACAAAGGCGTGTTCGTAATCCGCTATCCGCGCGGAAAAGGGGCATTGATAGAATGGAAAACACCGATGACGGAAATACCTGTCGGAAAAGGCGTTTGTCTGCGCGAGGGCGAAGATTTGGCAGTTTTAAGCATTGGCTTTATAGGTAATACGGTTGCAAAAGCCGTAGGGGCGTATTGCATACGCCCGAATAACGATAAAGAGGGCGTATGCAATACGCCCCTACAAATTGCGCACTACGATATGCGTTTCCTCAAACCCTTAGACGAAGAATTATTGCACGAGATAGGCAAGAAATTCAAAAAAATAATAACGATAGAAGACGGCGTTCGCACGGGCGGTTTCGGCAGTGCCGTGCTTGAATTTATGGCGGATAACGGATATACGCCGCAGGTTGTGCGTTTGGGCTTGCCCGACTCGTTTGTGGAACACGGCACTGTGGAGGAACTGTATCGCGTAGTGGGATTAGATGAGAAAAGTATTGTTGCTGCAATTTTATCTTTAAAAAAAGAATAATTATCTTTGCACTATCATTTTAAAAAGAAAAAATATGGACACAAAAATGTATCCGCAAGCAGAAGAAACCGTTGATACGGTAAGCGAGCCGATAGCGGCTTATGAAATAACAATGGCATTCAAAAGAGAATTTGAGAATGCTTGGGCGCACTCCATTTCGAGCGAAGAATTTAGCAGAAGAATGGACAAACGAATAGAACAGTGGCAATGGAAAAAATAGTTCATTATACAGAAGATGTTGATGATTATTTAGATGAGTTGTTGGAATTGCTTTTTGATAAAGGTTATTTCAGTTTTTCCGATTTAGCCAAAGAATATAAAACAAAATTGATGGAATACATCAAAAAGTACATTGGTTTGGGCGGAAAAACAGCACCCAACTATTTCACTCGTTATGGAACTAATCTGAAATACATTACCTATCAGTCCAATCAAAATACTACGTGGTATGTGTTTTATCAAGAGATGGGCAATGCTTTTCTGGTACGTTATATTACCAACAATCACGTTTCGGCAGCGCGTTTTTTTAATTTATAAATCATTATGAAAATCATCATAGCCGGCGCGGGCGAAGTAGGCACACACCTCGCCAAAATGCTTGCCAACGAAAATCAGGACATCATCGTCATAGACGAGAACGAAGACAAACTTCGCCCTTTGGAAAGCAACTACGATTTGCTCGCCATCAAAGGGAATGCCACCTCGCTCAAAGATTTGAAAGAGGCGGGCATTAAGTCTGCCGACCTCTTTATCGCCGTTACGCCCGAAGAAAGCAAGAACGTAACCGCTTGTATGCTTGCCACCAAATTGGGAGCGCGGAAAACCGTTGCGCGTATCGACAACTACGAATATATGTTGCCGGCAAACAAAGAGTTTTTTAAAACGCTCGGCGTTAATCACCTTATTTACCCCGAAATGCTGGCAGCAAAAGAAATCGTCAGCAGTCTGAAAAGGCAATGGGTGCGGCAATGGCTCGAATTTTACGGCGGCGAGTTGATACTCGTGGGCGTGAAAGTGCGCAGCGGTGCGCCGATGGTGGATAAGCGGTTTGAAGAACTGTTTTACAACAACACGCAAGTGCGCGTGGTGGCTATCAAACGCCGCAACACCACGCTTATACCCAAAGGCGGCGACGAGATTAAAGCGGAAGACATCGTGTATTTCATCACCACGCAGGACAGTGTGGACTACGTGCGCGAACTGGCGGGCAAAGACGACTCCTCGATTGACAACGTAATGATAATGGGCGGCAGCCGCATCGCCATAAAGGCAACGCAATACCTGCCCGCCGGTATGTCTGTGAAAATCATTGAGAAAGATAGGGAACGCGCCGCCCTCGTTGTTGAGAGTTTGAGCGATGCGCTCGTAATCGGCGGCGATGCCCGCGATATGGAATTGCTCAAAGAAGAGGGAATTGACGATACAGACGCTTTCGTTGCCGTAACGGGCAACTCGGAGGCAAATATCCTCGCCTGCCTCGCCGCCAAACGCTATGGCGTGAAGAAAACCATCGCCGAAGTGGAAAACATCGACTACATTCCCCTCGCCGAAAACCTCGACATCGGCACGATTATCAACAAGAAACTTATCTCGGCGGGCTACATTTACCAACTGACGCTGAACGCCGATGTAACGGACATTAAACTGCTGACCAACGTTGATGTTGATGTAATCGAATTTCTGGTGAAAGACGGCTCGCGCATCACCCGCGCCCCGGTCAAGGAACTGCGGCTGCCCCGCGAACTGCACATCGGCGGCATTATCCGCGATGGCGCGGGAATGATTGTTACCGGCGATACGCATATCCGCGCAGAAGACCGCGTGATTGTCTTCTGCTATGCCTCGTATATACGCAAGATTGAGAGGTATTTTGATTAAATAATTGAATAAAAGAATAATTGAATAAATGATAGGCTAACGCGGGATTATTCAATTATTCGTTTATTCAATTATTCATTTATTCAATTATTCGTTTATTATGAACAAACCCCGCCTCCTATATTATATCCTCTTTTGGTTAATATTGTCCCTCATCGGGGCAGTGCCTTACCTTTTCTTCGGCAATTCCTTTACCGATGCGCTGTTCGAGAGCGTGTCGGGCTTTACGGCGACCGGCACGTCTGTGATACACAATCCGGCGTTGATAATGTATCAGTCCGCAACGCAATGGGTGGGCGGCATTTGCTTTATATTATTAACTTTGGTCTATGTTTTCCCGCCCGAAAAACTGCACCCGCGCCGAAAAACCACCGTCTTTTGGCTCTGCGCCATATACGTTTTGCTGACGGCTGCGGAAACGGTTTTGCTCTTTTATGTTTCGGGGATTGATTTATTCAGTGCCGTTTGCGTGTCGTTCTGCACGGTTTCCACAGGCGGGTTTTATTTGTTGGACAGCCCGATTGTCGCCCTCTTTATGTTCTTCGCGGGGGTGAATTATATTATTTATATACGCCTCGCTACGGGTAAGACTTTGCGGGTTTTTCGCGATGAAGAATTTCGGTTTTATATGGCGGTAATTCTTTTGTGTTCTGTGCTATTAACATTATATACTGCCGATGATTTGTATATGTCATTTACCATCATAACAGGTATTGTATCTACCACCAAGTTTGCTTTTTTGCCCGCCGCCCCTTTATTGCAATTTTTGTTTATTTTGTTGCTGTTTGTCGGTGCATCAACCGGCTCGGCGGGCGGGGGCGTGAAAATCAAGCGCATTGTTCTCATACTGAAAAATATTTACAATGGTTTCCGCCGTTTCTTGCACCCGAACGCTTTGAGCCCTGTCCGTTTCAATGGCAAGCCCGCAGCGTCTGCGCAGGTGAATAATGCTTTTCTTTTTTTGGTAGTTTATATTTTTATTGCTCTTATCGGTGTTTTGTTGCTGGCTTTGCTGAATGTGCCGCTTGGTAAGGCTTTTCTTCTTGTCCTTACTTCGCTCGGCAATGTCGGTTGCGGCGATGTGCTTGTTTTACCTCTTGCGGGAAAATATGTTTTGATGTTTCTAATGCTAATCGGCAGGGTGGAGTTGATGGCGTTTTTGGTGCTGCTTTCGCGGAGTTTTTGGCGGAAATGAAAAAAACTTTGCGCCCTTTGCGTAATTCTTTGCGTTCTTTGCGGTTAAGATTTCACCGCAAAGGGCGCAAAGAATTACGCAAAGGGCGCAAAGTTTTTTTATTCTACTGTTATCCGACAACTCAAAGTGTTTCCCAAATCATCTACTACGGTAACGGAATGAACGCCAACGGTTAAAATGGTGGTCAATTTATGGAAATCGCGGGTGGCGGCGATATATTCGTTATCCACGTGCCAAAAGACGGTGGCTTGCGGATTGTTGTGCGCGAGTTCAAAGGTTATTTCGCCCTGCTTGCCGCTTTGCTGCTTGGGCAGGTGGATTTTGGCGTTTGGGGTGTTGGGGTAGATGAATTGCATTGGCACGGTTTGGGCGCGATGAATTACGGTTGTGTATTCGGGGTGGTGCTGCTTGTAGTACCACGCCCACGCGGGAGGCAGCACGAAACCGTCTTGGGTACAGTAGGGGCAGGCATCGGTGCGTATGCCTTTGGGGCAAACGAGCACCGTATCGCTTTCTTCGCAGAAACGGCTTTTGAGGCAGCCCGAGCGGCGGCATACTTCTGCATCTATCAATCCCTCCGGTTGTTCAAACCATTGCGTGGTTCGACTACGCTCACCAACCATAGTTCGACTGCGCTCACCAACCATCTCGAAAATGTCGAACATCACGGGTCCCGCCGTTCTCGCGCCGATGAGTTCGGGCTTGCCTTCGCCGGTGGCGTTGCCTGCCCATACGCCTACGGTGTAGTGCGGGGTTACGCCGACTGCCCACGCATCGCGAAAGCCGTAACTTGTGCCGGTTTTCCACGCTATGCGCTGCATTGCGGGTATGCTGCGCCAGTCGATTTCTTCGGGGCGATTGACTTCTTTGAGTGCCTCGAAGACTTGAAAAACGGCGGCGGGCGAATACCTGTCATTGCGGGCAGGAGGTAGCAACGACCGCCCCATATCGGCATAAGCGGCGGTTATCTCGCCAAGACTGCTTTCTGCACCGCCGAGAATGAGGGATAAGCCGTAATGAGAAGAAGATTTGGGCAGGCGTGCTACGCGGTGTTCTTTCAGGAAATCGTAGAATTTGGGTACGCTGTATTTTTTCAGGAGATAAACCAGCGGCAGGTTGAGTGAGCGGGATACGGCTTCGGCGGCGGGAACTGCGCCTTCGTATTGCATCGAGAAGTTTTGCGGGGCAAAGCCGTTGATGTTCATCGGTATGTCGGGTACGAGGGTGCGGGGCAGGATTTCGCCTTCGTTGAGCATTGCGTAGTAGAGAAAGGGTTTCAAGATGCTGCCGGTGCTGCGTTGGGCGCGGATTATATCGACTTGGTTGCGGGCAAAATCTACATTGCCGCAATACACGATGGTGTCACCGCTTTGGGTGTCGATGATGATAGCGGCGAGGTTGTTGATGCCGCTTTGGGCGAGGGTGGCGTGCCAGCGGTCGAGCAAGTCCTCAATGCGCTGCTGCAGGGGGCGGTTGATGGTGGTTTGGATTATCTCGCCGCGCCGCGTTTTGTAGTAGTAATTGACTAAATGGGGGGCGGTTTGGGGCAATGGCAGCGGCTCATTCGGCAGGTCTTCGCTCAATGCCAATTCATAATCCGTTTGGTTTATTTCCTTTTCATTATACAGATAAGCAAGCAACCTGTTTCTTTTTTGCAGTAGCAGACGGCGGTTTTTGGATATGTGTATGTCGGCTGGTGCGTTTGGGAGTACGGCGAGGGTGGCGGCTTCTGCCCACGAGAGGCGGTCGGCGGCGTGTCCGAAGTATCGCCACGCGGCGGCGTCTATGCCTACTACGTTTCCGCCAAAGGGGGCGTGGGAGGCGTAGAGGGCGAGGATTTCGGCTTTCGTGCAACGAAATTCGAGGCGGGTGGCGAGTATGCTTTCTATTAGTTTCTCAAACAGGGTGCGGTTTTTATTGCGGGACAGGCGGATTACTTGCATTGTGAGGGTGCTGCCGCCGCTGACGATTTTGCCTGCATTGATGTTTTGACGGGTGGCGCGTGCTAAGGCTGAGGGGCTGATGCCCCAATGGTGGTGGAAACGGCGGTCTTCAAAGGCGATGATGCAGGTGCGGAATTTGTCGGGTACGCTGTCGGCGGCAGGGAAACGCCATTGTCCGTCTGCGGCGATGCGTGCGCCGAGAAGGTCGCCGCTGCGGTCGAGGACTACGGTAGAGTAGGGGACATCGAAAAGATTGCGCGGCAGGCAGAAGATGTAGGCGATGATTATAATAAGGAGTATGGACAGAATTATTTTTTTATTTTTCATTTAAGTGATGATTATATGTTTTTCTTTGTGTCTTTGCGTCTTCGCGCCTTTGCGTTTAGTATTTGTTGCCGCCTGCGGCGGCTTTTTATACTGAACGCGAAGACGCGAAGGCGCAAAGACGCGAAGTTTATAAATGCTGCATTTATTCAATTATTCATTTATTCAATTATTCATTTATTCTTATTACTACATATTCCGACTGTGTGCCGATGCGGAATTTTCCGCCCCAGATGCCGATGCCGCTGCTGACGTAGATGTGGGTGTTGCCTTTGCGCAGGTAGCCATACGCGGTTTCGTACATCAGGTCGGTAATCCACGAGAGGGGGAGGACTTGTCCGTGATGGGTGTGTCCGGAGATTTGCAGGGCGATGTTGTTTTGTTCGGCTTCTTCGAGGTGAAAAGGTTGATGGTCGAGCAAAATCAGGGGTTTTGTTTTGTCCAACGGCGCGATGATGTTGGCGAGGGGTTTGCGATTGGGGCGCGAGCGGTCTTCTCTGCCGATGATGTAAAATTGGTTGTTAATCAACACTGAACTGTCGCGCAAGAGGGTGATGTTTGCATCGCGGAAGAAATCGGTCATTTTCGTTGTGTCGCCGATGTATTCGTGGTTGCCTGCGCAGGCAAAAACGCCGTATTTGGATTGTATGCTGTGGAATGAGGCTGCCATATCTTGCTCGATGAGCGGGCGGATATTATTATCCTTAATGTCGCCTGCAATCAGCACGAGGTCGGGGTTTTCGGCATTAATCAGTTTTATCCATTGGTCTAATTCGGATTTACCGATGGTATATCCCAAGTGCAGGTCGCTGATGGCAACGATGCGCAGGGGCGAAAGATTTTTTGCCCCCGCGGTAAGGGATAATTCTACTCTTTTTTTGTCTTTATAATGGATATAGCCGTAGGTGAAAACAGCAGTCATCACAAGTGCCAAAACGCCGAGCGTGAGCCAATTTCCGTTTAATACATTTTGCATCGGCAGCACGAGCCGCAATAAGTCCATCAGCAGAAATATGAACAGCAAATACAGGGCGATGAAAAACCACGCTGTTGCTGCGCGGTAGAGTATCGGGGCTGTGCCTGTGAGGGCGGGGATTATGAACATTGCTATAAAAAGAATGGTCAATAATATCGGCACATAAATGCGGGTATCGGCGCAAACGAGGCGCGAGAGGCGGAAGAAAACGTAAAAATTCATTCCGAGTATGACGGCGAGCATTAGGATAAATCGTATCATTGCTTTATATTTGTTTTAAATAAATAATCTCGGCTCACTACGGCTTGGCTGGTATTTTCCCATTATCCATAGCAGCAGATAAAGTCAAACAGGCAACGACTGCGGCATTGTATTTCAGGTCGTCTATAATTAATCGCTCGTAAGTGTCCATTACAGTGTGCATATGGCGTGCATATTCCAAAGGGTCTTGAATAAATTGAAAAGCAGGTAGTCCTATTTGGTCAAACGGTACATAGTCGCTGCCGCCTTCTGCATCTTTGCGAGGCGAAAGAATTTCTAATCCCAAAGTTCCCAACGCTTTATTCCATTGCGTGAAATATGGGAAAGCCTTTTCGTTTTCTTCTAAAAATATCCCTCTGAATTTACCTGAGCCGTTGTCCATATTGAGATAGAGCGCAAACTGTTCGTATCCCTTTCTGGGTTTGTTTTCTGCAACATTATACAAAAAAGAATCTCTATACCCGAATGAACCTAATCCCATCTGTTCTTCGCCGCCCCACAAAGCGAGGCGAATAGTACGGCGAGGTTTGATGCCTGTTTCCTTAATAATACGCAACGCCTCAATCATTACGGCACAACCAGCAGCATTGTCGGAGGCACCGGTGCCTCCAAACCACGAATCCAAATGTGCGCCAATCATCACAACTTCGTCTTTCAGCACAGGGTCAACTCCGGGTATCTCTGCAATAACATTATTGACTACCCGATTGTTGTAAAATTCATTTTTAATTTCGACCTCCATAGATACGGGAACTTTATTGTCAATTAAGCGAGCCATTCGACTATGATATTCTATGGGAAGTATTAATTCTGCAATTGGTTCCGGATTGCCGTATCTGTAATTTGCGCTTGCCGGAGGTCCTGCCGGAAGAACATTAAAACTTTTCCCATCACTGATAATAACAGCCGGTTTTTCTTCTGCCAACAAAGTCATAATACTTTGTGTCGAAACAGTAACAGGCGAGGTTCTTGTAACAGATGTATTACTGCATTGCGAAACAAAATGATGTGAAGGTACTGTGCCGGTAAGAACGGTATATTGTTTTAAATCCTCGTCTGTAAAGCGATTAAAATTCATTTGGTATTTGAAGTCTGGGGGCATCAAAACTATTTTGTTATTAAGTTTTCCTTTGAACGTTTCAAGTTCTTCCTGTGTGCTAACATTTAGCGAAATCACCTCTCCGCTTACTAATCCGTTGGTACTTCCCGACCACGACTTTGGTACAGCCGTAAAATTACAGTAGTAAGGTGCAGTCATAGCAGCGTAGGTTTTGAGATTGTCCCAACCACCTCTTGGAAAATCATTTGCTCGTTCGATACGAACATTGGAAAAACCTAACTCAATAAGTTTATCTTTGACTAAAATTTCTGCCCGTTCCGCAAGTTTAGAGCCGACAAGACGGGAACCTGTATAATCGGTAAGAAGAAAGGCAAAAGCATCAACTTGGGATTTGTCGAATGCTTCGCTTTTGATTTTGTTTACAATGTTTTCCGGTAGCGGCTGTTGTGCTACTACGGTAAACGACCAAAGTAAGATGGCAAATGCCATTGCTAAACGACTAAAAATTTGTCTTTTCATTTTTATACTATATTAAAATTCCATTTTGTCAAAAGACGTAACACGTTTATATAAACGTGTTACGTCTTATTTTATTACCTCACCACTTCCACGCGCCCCGCCCGCGTCCGCGCATTCGCTGTCGGGTCATACATTGCCTCTGCCTGCACGGCGGGCAGGGTAAATGTCCCCGTATATGTGGCGGTGAGCCGCACTTTAAATATCTTAGCCGTTCCGCGTGCGAGGTCAAAGTAAGTCAGCACGCGGTCGTCCCGTACATCTTGATAGGTGTAACTGCCGTCTGCCGCCGAGAATATTTCCCAGCCTGCGGGAATAATGTGCGTGAGCGCGATGTCCGTATAATTGCTCGTTGCGCTCGTGTTCGACACTTTTACTGTTGCAATAAAATCCGTTCCCTGCGGCAGTTTGTCGATGGAAACCGCTTTGTTGTCGAGCGTAGTGTATTGCACATCGAGGCGCAGGTTGTTCGAGACGGCGGGCAGGGTGTCGCGCTGTGGGCGGTTTTTCGAGAGTACATTAACGTACAGCACGCCTTTGCCTTTGTTGGTTACCTGGATTTTGCCCTGCGCCGTTTTCGGTAAATCCACTACGGACAGGGCTTTCTTTGAATTGACGGCGGTTTGCGCCTTTCCGTTCAGTGTCCATTCGGCGGTGATTTCGCCCGATGTTTTTTCTGCCAGCGCACCCATTGCCGCCAGAGCGTAAGCGGTGGATTGGGTGCTAAACGAGTTTTCGCGTGCGAGGCTTTTTGCTACCGTTTGCGCTTGCTTAAACGCCTCACTTGTTTTGCCCATCAACACGAGCGTTTCCAGTATCATCGCCTCATCGCGTTCCGAAGAGCCGTAAGTATATCCGCCGTAATACGCGCTCACGCTGCTCGGCTGGTTGAAAATCAACTCTTCCGCCGCTTTTTGCTTGCCGCTGATGGAGTATGCCGCCGCCAGTCGCCAACGCGATTGCACGCTCAGGCTCTTCATTTCCTTCATACGGTTCATCGCCCCGATTTCCGCTGCGCCCGCCAGCGCGAGGGTGTAGAGGCGGTATGCCTGCGTGTATTCGCTGTCGAAACTGTAATAATTCCGCGTATCGCCCGCAGTCCAGTTTTGCGCCGCTTTTTTCTGATAATTTTTCCATCGGGTCAGCACGCCGTCATTCACCTCATAACCCTTTTCTTTGGCGAGAACGAGGAAACTGCCCGCATAGTTCGTTATCCATTCCGACACTTCCGTTTGCCCCTGCCAATAGACGATGCCGCCGCTTGACATCTGCCGCCCGTAGAGGTTTTTAATCGCCTCGCGCACATTCTTGTCGATATTTTCTTTTTCCTCTTTCGATACATCTTTAAACTGCGGAATATACAGCAGCGGCAATGCCCGAGAAGTCAGTTGTTCCGAGCAATAATGACCGTAGTCATACAGAAAATCAAATCTTTTCGTAATGTCAATAGACGGAATGCGCGAGAGTTCCATTTTTGCCCACGAATCTTTTCCTGCATTATTTAATGTATATGCAAACGACCCCGTCTGCCCCGCATTCAATATCTTGTTATCCGAAATAATCACCGCCGGATTAGGATTGCGCACATCAATTTCGATGGTTTCGCGAGCCGTCTTTCCGCCTCCCGTTGCCGTTATGCTTACTTTTTCGATGCCTGTTTTCGCGCCCGTTTTCATTTTGAAGAACACCATTTGGTCGCTCGGCTTGTCAAACGAAATCGTTTGCGTATTGTCGTCAGCAGTCAACAATCCTGTTGTTTCCACCTTTACCGATACCTTTTTCACATCATTTTCCATAGCAAAAACATTCACCGGCAGCGTAATTTCCTCCTCCGTACTCAGCACTCGCGGCAAAGACGACAGCAACATCAGCGGCGTGATTACCGGCGTGGTCTTGTCTGCTTTGCCAAATGCCCGTTGGGTGAGCGAAGTCGACCCCGCTACTACCATTGTGCGCACCGACCCCACATATTGCGGCAATTTTATTTTATGCGTATTCTTATCCCCCTTTCCGAGCGAGAATACCCCCACATATTTCACCACCGGTTTAAACCGGTTAGCCTTAGAGCCTTCCTTCACAGCCTCATCGCCCCCGATGCTGAACATCGAAGCATACTTGCCCGAAAACGCCCCCATCACCTCGTCAAACATATCCCAAGTGCGGATACCGAGAGCCTCGCGGGCATAAAACTCTTTCCACGCATCGGGTGTCTTGAAGTTCGTCAAGTCCAGCAGTCCGTCATCAACGATGGCAAGCGTATAAGTCATCGCATTGCCGCCCTTTTCGGATATTTTCACCGTAAATTCCGTTTCCGGCTGCAACTTGTCAGGCATATCAATCACCGGCTCGAGGTGCGTACTCTTGTTATTAACCGGCACCGGCATCACCCCGTACATTCTTATCGGCAGGTCGTTCACCGTCTGCGCATAAGGCTGCAGCAGGCTGATGTGGATATAGAAATTCGGAGCCATTTCGTCAGTAACCTTAAACGTATATTTCGTATCCGCCCCTTTCTGCACCGGCACCCACGTGCGGCTCAGTATCGTAGTGCCGTTTTCCAACGCCACCAGCGCGTTGCCCCCCGCCGATGCAGGAATGGTTACCGTTACCGTTTCGCCCGTTTCGTAACTCGTCTTATCTGTTGAGAACGACAGCATTTTCGCATTATTCGGGTCATTCTTGTTGGAACGCCCGCGCCAGTCGGGCCAGTCGATATACACCGTTCCGCCCGTAGCGTGTCCGCTACTCCTGTCCGTTACATAGACAAAGAAACGCCCCCAACTCGGATAGTTCAACCGGAATTTGAAACTTGCTTTGCCGTTCACCGTTTTCAGCGTTCCCCGCGCCACCGGCGTGTAAGACGTGCCGTTCACATAATTGGCAAAAGACTCGCTCGCGCTTTCCCACCACCAACTCCAGCCGACATTGTAAATCTTGTACTCGATATTGTCGCGATTGACCGGCTTGCCGTCTGCATCAAGCGTAACAATGTCGAAACGGTGTTCCGTATCCGTTTCAATCCATTTGCCCTCTTCCTCGTTCAAGTTCAAACCCACATACGAAGAGAAAGGTGAATATTTTACATCTTGCGTATAAATGCTCGCATCGCCGCCCTCTTCAAACACGCGGCATACAATGCTCGCGTTCAGCAGACCCGGCGCATCTTTTGCCGGCGGCGTTTTCAGGTTAAAAACAGCCTTGCCTTCACTGTCCAACTTTCCGCCGAAAACCTGTTGCGTGCTGCTGTAAAAATCCGTTGCAGGATTGTTGAAAAGATACTTGTCGTATCCTTTGAAAGCCGTGTTTGCTTTGTTCAAAGTCATTTCCACTTTTACGTCAAGATTTCTCGCCGTCAAGCCTGTGAGCCACGCCGAGGTCAGCGTAGTTTGTATCGTTTTGCCCGCGTCAATCCTGTCTTCGGGCAACGATAAATTAATTTTCAGCCTGTTCGGCTTAATCGTTTCAATCCTGATTGGTTTATGAAACGACACGCCTCCAAGTTTCACATAAGCATTCCAAAGCCCTGTTTCATCGTCTTGCGAGGTAGGAATGTGGAACACATAAAAACCATTCACCCCCTTTGTCAATATTCTTTTTGCGGAAAATTGCCCCTGCGGATTATAGAGTTCCAGTGTAACAGGGTGATTTTCCGGTATTCTGTTTTCTTTGTCGTAAAGAATAAACGCCAGGTGCAGCGTATCCCCCGGTCGCCAAACGCCGCGCTCGCCGTAGATAAACCCTTTCAAGCCCTTTTCGATGGTCTTGCCCCCCGTGTCAAAGCGGCTCAGCGAGTTATCCTCCCCATCAACTACGCGCAGGTAAGTTTTCTGTCCGTTCAGTTCCGCCACCACGATAAAAGTCTTGCCCTTCGGCGCAAGCGTTGCAAAGCCATCGCCGTCTGTTTGCCCCGTAGCAATCGTTTGCAATTGCAAGTTATACGCCGTAATCTTTGCCCCCGACAGCGGTTTGGCATCGCTGATGCTCGACACCGCTACCCACAGTTTGTTGTTCGGGTCTATTTTCGTAATTACGCCCAAGTCGCTTGCCAGAATATTGCAGGACACCTTCCGTTCCGAGCGCATATAATACGTGGCGTTGCAGGGGTTGTCCCGCTCTTCCCAGTTGTAGTCGTCCCAATCGTAATAATCGTTGTCATCGCTGTAATAATAATAGCCCGAGTTGTCCCAATAGGCATTATCGCTGTCCGAGATTTCTTCGGAAAGAGCCTCTATTTTGGTAGTGGAAGTTTCCGCCGCCGCAGTTTCCTCAGGTGCTTTCCCATCGCAGGGATACACGGAATAGTCGGGCTTAAACGAAAACTCGATGCGGTAAATCGCGCCCTTTTCCTGTTCCACCACTTTGGACAAATCTATCGAATAATTTTGCCAGTTATACACGTTGTTTTCGGCATTGCTGTCCAACTTCAACGTCTTTTTGTATATCAGCCTGCCGTATCTTTTCAGCTCCGAATGTCCCGAATAGCGGTTATCCTGCAAAAACGACAGCACATTGCTTTCGTAAATCCGTATCACTTTTATATCAACCGCTTTCAGGCTCACGGCGCGAAACGGCACTTTCATATTCGCCGCATTGGGCAAAATGCTGCCCTGCGTAAGCAGTTCCACCTGCGGTTTCATCGCCTCGAAACGGATACGTTTGGTAAATTTCTCTTGCAGCGTTTCGTTTTTGGTGTTTTTTACGTTCTTTTCAACGGTCAGGGTCAGGGCGTTCAGTCCTTTGCGGTCAAAAAACAGATTGACAATGTTGTTTTTCTGTTGAATGTTGATGCTGCTGATTTCCGGCAGGCGGATAAGCCCCCGCAAATCCTGTTTATCGTTGAGCGGGTCGCTGAAAACGATTTGAATGCCGAGTGACGGCTCGCTGATAATCTCGGCGGAAAGCACTTTAAAAACATCAAGTTCCGGTATAATTGTACGCGTCAATCCGTCATTCTCCGTGCCTATAACCTTGTTATCGAGTTTTATTTCCAGATAAACCATTTCCTTCTTCCGCTGAATATTCTCAATCGCAAAGCGGAAAGTCTTGCCGTCTTCGCCCGCCATCACTCGTGGCGAGAGTGTTTGCTTGTCGCTCGTTGCAGCGATAAATGCTTTTTTCACTGTTTCGAGTGCCATATCCTCGCTGAAAATAATACTGCCGCTCACGGTTGCCTTAGCGGGGTCGGGTATCTCCACCGGATTAACGTTTATCGCAAAATTCTTGTCCTCCACGCGAAACTCAAACTTGAATTTCCTGAATCGCCGTTCCACTTCCATCACTTCGCCGAGTTTGAAAGTTGCCTTGTAGGTTTCCCCACTCCGCAGTTCTCCCGCGTCAGGCACAAACTCAACGGTACGGTTATCCACCCAATAGGTATGCCCTTTTATTGACGGCGAGAACGAGAACAAATCATCATCTGCCTCCGTGTTTGGCAATGCCTTTGCCGACTCATCGACCAGCACAACGCGTATAGCCGAGTTTTGCGAAATCAATCCGCCGGTGTACGCCTCAATATAAGGCGCAAATTCTTCCACAGGCACATCGCCGCCGCAAGAAGAAAAACCGAGTAATGCTGCCAGCACAGTGCCGGCATAAAGCAAAAGTCTTTTCAGTGTTTTCATAAAGTTTTTAGTTTTAAGTTTTTAATGTTATATTTTTCTTTCTTCGTGTCTTCTTCGTGTTTCTTCGTGTAATTTCTTAATCATTGCACGAAGAAACACGAAGAAGACACGAAGAAACACGAAGTTTTAAATCTTCAAATCCACCGCCTTTTCCGCAATTTTCACAATTACCTCAACGGCTTTTTGCATAGATGGAATGGGAATAAACTCAAACCGCCCGTGAAAATTATGTCCGCCGGAAAAAATATTGGGGCAGGGTAAATTTTTGTACGACAGTTGCGAGCCGTCCGTACCGCCGCGAATGGGCAGTTCTTTCACTTCCACGTCTGCGGCAATCATCGCCTCGCGAGCCAAATCAATAATGTGCTGTTTCGGCTCGATGATTTCTTTCATATTATAATATTGGTCAACAATATATACATCGCAACTACCTTCGCCATACTCGGCATTGATTTTGCGAACAAGATGTTCCAACTCCTTCTTGCGCCGTTCAAAGCGGTCGCGGTCAAAATCGCGGATAATGTAGGTCAGCGTAGAAAGTTCCACCTTTCCCTCAAACTGCGTGAGGTGAAAAAATCCCTCGTAGTCTTCCGTATGTTCGGGCGTTTCGTGGCGCGGCAGCATTGTGATAAACTGGTTGGCAATGCGCATCGAGTTAATCATTTTGTGCTTGGCGTAACCCGGATGCACGTTTCGCCCGTGAAATTGCAGGCGAGCGGTGGCGGCGTTGAAGTTTTCGTATTGCAACTCGCCGATTTGCCCGCCGTCAATGGTGTAAGCCCACGCCGCGCCGAACTCCTCGACATTAAATTTGGTTGCCCCCTGACCGATTTCCTCATCGGGCGTAAAGGCAACGCGGATTTTGCCGTGCTTCACTTCCGGGTGCTGAATGAGGTAGTCGAGCGCGCTCATAATTTCGGCAATGCCCGCCTTGTCGTCAGAGCCGAGCAGCGTTTTGCCGTTGGTAACCACGATGTCTTGCCCCACATAATTCAGTATTTCGGGGAAATCCTTTGTTTTCAGCACCACGCCATCGCATTCGTCAAGCACAATATCCTCGCCGTTATATTTTTCCACGATACGCGGCTGCACCTTTCGCCCGCTCATTTCGGGGCTGGTGTCAATGTGGGCGATAAAGCCGATGGTCGGCACCTCTTTATCCACATTGGTAGGCAGGGTCGCCATCACATAACCATTTCGGTCGAGTTTCACATCAGAAATGCCGATATGCCGCAGTTCTTCACTCAGATATTGGGCAAAAATCATTTGTCCCGGCGTGCTGGGCGTCAGACCCGTTTTGTCGTCCGACTGTGTGTCGAAAGACACGTATTTCAAAAATCTTTTCAGTACAGGCATAAGAATAATAAATGAATAATTGAATAATTGAATATAAAAAAACTAATAAACTGTTTTGATTTTTTTTCTGGATTGCTTCGGAGTACCTCGCAATGACGTACTGTTCTTGGGTTTTGCGTCATTGCGAGGTACTCCGAAGCAATCCAGATATGCTATAAATTGATTATTTAGAAAAAAATCAAAAACAGTTTCTTATTTAGTCGTGGCAAAGTTAAAGAAAAACTTTGTTTTCTCAATCCATTTATTTTTATTATTTTTGCGGAAAATTTAATTGGCTATGAAAAAAGTTTTTTCGGCATTTGTTTTTATCTGTTCATTCGCCTTTGCACAGGGGGAAGAGGCATATTTGTCGTCAGTCAAAGTAGAGAATTTTGATGCCGAAACGCTGATAGAATATTTTTATACTCCGAGTGGGCAGCCAAGCATTCAACTTGAAAAACAAAAATCGGGCGAAACATACATTAATAATATATACACCTATTGGCTTTACAACGAAGACAAATGCCTCGCCGAAATCCGCAAAACGTGGCAAGAAGATAAATACATCAACCACTCGCGCATAGATTTTGAATATTTCAATGATGACATCATCGCAAAAACCCTCAAAACGTGGAACAGCGGCGCGTGGGAAAACCTTGCACAGGAAAGCAACACATTCGGAAATACAACCGTCAGTATCCAAAAAACGTGGCAAAACGGCGCGTGGCTCAACCAAACAAAAACCGAACTTGAATACGCGGGCGGCAATATTTCCAAAATAACCCTTTCATTATTTGCCAACAATCAATGGACAAACGACAGAAAAATAGAAATTTCGGCAAACGAAGAAATATTATACTCGTGGAACGGCACAACCTGGGTTGCAGATGAAAAAACGCTCTATTACCGCAACGCAAGCCACCTCGTAGAATTGCAGGAAAAACAAAAATGGGACAACAACGCGTGGGAAAAAAAACAACGCACAGAGTACAAATACAACGCCGAAAACAAAATCCTCTCGCAGGAAATAGCCGTGTGGAACAATCATTGGCAAAACGACCTGAGAATTGAATACGCGCTAAACGCTCGAAACTATTATTCGTGGGAATACAATATGTGGGTGCCGACTTTTGCCGATACATATACTTACGACAGCGAAAACCGCCAAACAGCCGTTGAAACCGAACAATTGTTTTGGGGCGGCGGCGAAAATTTTGCCAAGCATCTGCCCTTATTCGTAAAAAATGAAGATTACGCCCGCGTTTTCTACGGAAACCGCGCCGAAACTGCCTATCAGCCCCTGTCCGAACTTATTCAAGAGCCGGACACAGACGAAGAAATTATAAACTCAACAAAACTTGTCATATACCCCAATCCGTCATTCGATGGTCGGTATTACATCAACGCAACGAATATGCGCATCAATGCTTGTGCCGCTTATTCCATTGATGGAAAAACAGTCAAAACCTTTGGCGGCAACAGCAATATGATTGATATGCGCGACTGTAAATCGGGGCTTTATATCTTGAAAATCAATACTGATAAAGGTAACTACAAAGAGAAAGTCCTGCTGATTTTTTGAACGCAAATAACGCAAATTTTCGCAAATTCTTTTTGTAGAAGTGATTTGCGAAAATTTGCGTTATTTGCGTTCAATATTGTTCTTTTTCGTTCGGAAAATTCCGCGATTTCACATCAGCCACATAATGCTGCACCGCATCGCCGATAATTGACTTCACATCGGCATATTGCCGTACAAATCGCGGTGAAAAGCCGGTAGTGTTCATACCCAGCATATCGTGTACCACAAGCACCTGACCGTCTGCCTCGCCGCCCGCGCCAATGCTGATAATGGGTATTTTGACCGTTCGCGCCACTTCGCCCGCCAGTTTGGCAGGGATTTTTTCCAGCACAATGGCAAAACAGCCTGCCTGTTCGAGCAAAACGGCATCGGAAAGCAATTTTTTCGCCTCTGCCTCCTCTTTGGCACGCACGGCGTAAGTGCCGAATTTGTTGATGGACTGCGGTGTCAGCCCCAAATGCCCCATAATGGGAATGCCCGCTTTCAAGATGCGCACAACGGACTCGAGAATTTCCTCGCCGCCTTCGAGTTTGATGCAGTCCGCGCCGGTTTCTTTCATTATGCGCACCGCTGCCGAATACGCCTCTTTCGAGTTGCCCTGATACGTTCCGAAAGGCATATCCACCACCACCAGAGCGCGTTTCACGCCCCGCATTACCGATACGCCGTGATAAATCATCTGGTCGAGCGTCATCGGCAGGGTGGTTACGTTGCCCGCCATCACGTTTGACGCCGAGTCGCCCACGAGGAGAACGTCAATGCCTGCACGGTCGAGAATGCTTGCCATTGTGTAGTCGTATGCCGTGAGCATAGCGATTTTTTCACCCCGCCGTTTCATCTCAAACAAGCGGTGGGTGGTTACTTTTCTACTGTCTTCTGCTGTATGAACTGACATAATTTTAATGATATGAATTAAGAATTATGGATTTAATTTTTTTTGAGCGTGCAAAGGTAGGAACAAATTATTAATTCGTTTGTTTTTTTCAATTTTATTTTTTCCGTCATTGCAGACACCGCCCCCTTTTTTTCATTCCGTCATTGCGGGCTACACCCCTTTTCCCATTCTGTCATTGCGGGCTACACCCCTTTTCCCATTCTGTCATTGCGGGCTACACC
>JAISJU010000090.1 GCA_031261165.1 Prevotellaceae bacterium | reverse complement strand
CGGGAGCATTCAGCGGCAATTCTTTGAATTTCTTTGATGGTAAGGTAAATGCCCTTGATGCAAAATTCAAGGCTTACGGACTTCCCATCAGACCTTTTGACTATTAAAAAAGATTTTTTGCGCTCTTTGCGAAACCTTTGCGTTCTTTGCGGTTTAAAAAAACATAAAACCGCAAAGAACACAAAGAATTTCGCAAAGGACACAAAGAAGAACGAAAAACCAGACAAGTTTATATGAACATTTTTTAACAAACTATTTTTCAAAAACCATTTAATAATTATTTGATTATGAAAACAAAAAAACTTTTAATCGTATTATTCTCATCTTTAACCGTAATCGTTTCGGCACAAGAGTTGCAATTTTCGGGCTCGTATGACGTAACAGGCTCAACAATAGTCAATGCAAATACAAACGAACATCAATCGGATATAGAATTGCTTTTGACAGACTATAACACACTCAAATTATCCGAAAGTGTTATTGCAGGTATTCCGGTACCTCCTATTGAAATGCTTGTTGCTATTGACGGCGATGGTAATATCACAAGCACAGCAGCGGCGCATCTCACGGTAAGTGTTGATGCTCCGGGGCTTGGTACAGTAAATATGCCGCTTGTTGCTAATTTGATACAGGGAAATCTGGGCAATGATGGTTGTATTTTGAATATTCGGCTGTCAATCGTTAATGAGGCATTCACAGTAAAAATAATGGGTATATTCGATATGCCTATTGCTGCAGGAAACGGAGCAAATTTGATAGCCGATTATTCAGGCAATAAAGTGTTTTTTGCAGAGAATGCAGACGGATATACACTCAAATACACGGCTATTAACGGTCAAGAAGCAAAATTGGTAGCACCTGTTGATGAGATAGTTGGTGCGTTGAATATTCCCGGTGTGGTATCTGACGGAAGCAATTCGTATGAGGTTACGGAAATAGGAAACAGGGCTTTTGATTTTCCCAACTTTCCTGTTGATAGCATATCAACTGAGATTACTTCCGTAAGCATTCCCAATACAGTAATCGTCATAGGCGCAGAAGCATTTAATCATTCCTTAAATTTGAAAAAGGTAACGATAGGTTCGGGAGTTGACTCTATTGGAATGCGAACATTCAGTTATTCCGGTTTGGATACATTGATATTTTTAGGTGTTAATCCGCCCCGTTTTTTTGATACTGAAATTTGGAATTGGAAAACTTGGGGCAATCCCGATGCAGTGGTACTTGTGCCTTGCGAGTCGGTAGATGCTTACAGGGCTGTGCCGAGTTTGGATTATTTCAACAGTATTACTTGTGAAGAAGATGTAGTTACCCGCACGCCTGCGGTAGATGCGTCTGTCGAAGTCAGTGTTACAGGTTATTACAACACTCTTGGTCAGAAGTTGCTGAAAGAGCCGGAAAGCGGTATATACATTATTTTATACAATAACGGACAGTCGAAAAAAACTTTGAGGCAGTAATATGAAATTCCGCCATCTTTTGATACTTTGTCTTTTTTCAGCAGGAACGGTATTTGCGGAAAATGCAGCGGTTGTTTACGAAGGGCAGTTGAACGTATATCCGAAAATAGGAAATACTACAACACAGAGATACTTGCAACAAAAAGCCATCGTTACGATAAACGACAGGCAGTGTGTTATTCGTATTGTCAATTTCACGTTTAGAGAAAACAACATCGGCAGCATAGAAATAAAAGCAAATATTGCAGCCGACAGCACACTGACAGGAGAAACAACAGTTTTGGTGCCGGAATATAAAGTTGGCGAAACAATATATAAAGACCTGCTTTTAACAGTAACAGTGCAAAAAAACAGTCGAGTTGCAGATTTCTTGAATCTTAGATTAGACTTAATATACTTGGGCAAAACAATAGCAGGCGTCATTTATTTTGGGAAGAAGGCAGTTCCGGTAAAAGAGAAACCGGCAAAGAAACGCAAATGAAAAAAAAGTAACCCTTAGTAGCCTTTATGGGAATAAAACAACCCTTATTATCAAAGGAAAATAAGGGAATAAGGGAAATACAAAATTACATTATGGCTACTAAGGGAACTCCTAATACTTAACAGTAAAGATTACGAAAGTCAAGCAATGTTTTTTTAGCCCCGAATGGGTGTAAGCAAAGGCACAGAGTGCCGCAAATATTTGTAGTAAAGATAAAGTTAGTAGTATTTTAAGGTGCAGCGCACCATAATCTATTTCAATATTACGGTACGATGTACCTTTAACAAGAGATTAAAACCATTATGCTACAAATATTTACGGTGCGATGCACCTGAAAAAACAATCTTCCGAACACTCGCAGGTAACGCCCTGCGGTTAACGAAAATTCGGCTTTCCAAGCCATAAGGCGATGCACACGACAACAATAATTAAAAAACTAAACGAGCAAAAATATTATGAAACAAACAAACAAATTTTTACTTGGCTTAGCCCTGCTGACAATGGGCTTAAATACAAGCATATTCGCGCAAGGCAGTTGGTCTTTCGGGCAATTGACCATAGGCGACAATCCGACATTGCTCTACGGCGACATTACCAACGTTGCCTCCGGCGAGTTGTTTTTGGGTAACCATACACCGCGTTTGCAGCAAACCAATACGCTTTATATTGTCGGCAGTTATACCGGCGACCCGGGCTCTAAAAATTATCATTCGGTTATCAATAACACCAATACATCAGGCACGCGCGGTTTCCTCGATATAGTCGGCAACGCCACAGGCAACACCGAGATTGTGCTTGATATGTTCAGCGGGTGGGACGGTACCTGTATCGACCTCGCCCGTGCATACAACAGCGGCAGTGATATTGACGCTTTCATTATGCAAGAGGGCGACTACAACGGACACCACGCCTACCTGAAATCGCGTGTTGAGGGCGGCGACCGTATCTGGTTTCTCGCCGAACGTATGATAATCGGCGAATACCTCTCCCCACAGGGGCAAAACCGCTGTATAGGCAGCAACAATCCTTTCGACCCGCTTACGGTAGTTACGCCAAGCAACGGAAACTATCTCTATCAGTGGTATAAGAAATCGGGCGCACCTGCCGATTCTCGCGATTTCTCCAATGCAGCACCCGTTGGCTCGGCAAACGGCGGACAAACGGCAACTTACACGCCGGTTATTAATACCGACACCACTTTCTACTATTTCTGCGTGGTGCGCAATGCAAATTG
This sequence comes from Prevotellaceae bacterium, assembly GCA_031261165.1. GTDB lineage: Bacteria > Bacteroidota > Bacteroidia > Bacteroidales > Paludibacteraceae > JAISJU01. The sequence goes on along the minus strand of JAISJU010000090.1, from coordinate 3,345 downwards.
CAGCGCATTCAATGTAGATACTACCGATGTTTCGGGTGCAATCACAATAGACGGTATTCCCGATATTCATATTATCGGCACAAATATGTGTATCGGCAACGATACTGCATTTATTGCCGAAGCATATATCGGAAACAAACGTTACATACTTCCCGAAGCAGGCAGCACTTATTTTTGGCATATCAGCGAAGGACTTGCTGCTACGATAGATTCGCTTACAGGCATAGTTACGGCACACTCTACCGGTACATTCCAAGTATGCCTGCACTACACTACTCCCGGCGGCTGTACTCTTGTTGTAAGTTCGGCAGACGAGGGACAAGACGGACATAACAAACCCTACATAGTGTTTGCAAAACCGGTTTCCGAAGTTCAAGACATAGTATTATGTTCGCCGCAAATAATTCCGGCATCGTCTTTGATTAAAAATCTAATTAATGCCGATACCTATAAAATTTACGAAAGCGATGGTGTTACCGAAATCACAGGACAAAACATTCAAGCAACGACAGGCACCGCGATTTATCTCGTGGAGGCTATCAATACCGATTGCCACTGCGTAGCCGAGCGCGTAGCCGTTCGCGTAACGGTAACGGACAATATTACATTCGATTTGGCACAATCCAGCGTAATCCTCTGCGAAGGCAGCGAATCGCTGATAGATTTGGCAAGTTATGTAGAAAATGTTAATGTAAGCGACTACCGCATAGAAGTATATACGGCAAGCGGCAGTTTGTTGCCCGGCACTATTGTCGGAGCATCTGAGCAAATGTATTATGTAAAAGTAATATCAGGCAACTGCAGCAGCGCAGGCATAGGCATATCCGTAAAATCGGGCAGCAACAACCTTAAAATATTAACCCAACCAACCGTACAGTCGTACAGCACAGATGAACTTGACGACTATGTTAACTTCTACGTTGTAGCCGAAGGCGCAACAAGTTATCAGTGGTACAAATTAGAATACGGCGTATCCACCCCAATATCAGGTGAAACAGGCAGCGTATTGAGCATACAGGCAGCCGAGATAGATGCCAACCCGAATACCTCCTATTATGTAGTGGTAACCGGTGGCTGTGCCAGCAAACTCGTGAGCATCAAAAGCGATGTAGTCTATGCCGGTGCTTGCCGTCCGCTGATAATTCAGAAGAAAAACCATACACTCATTGTTGATAACAACCGCAGCAACAACGGCGGCTACAACTTCGTGTACTACGAATGGTACCGTAACAACGAGTTGATACACAAAGGCGCGTATGGCAACAAAGACCTTGGCGGAATGTACAACACCGGAGGCAGTAACCTGAATACGGCAGACGTATATTATGCCATCTTAACAGACGAAACAGGCAAAAAACACCGTACCTGTACATATAATCCGGTCAATTACATAAGCAACACTCGTATCGTGGCATATCCCAACCCGACTACAACAGCATCTTCGCTCGTAGTAGTTGACGTGGAAACCAATGACGAAGAACTGCTTGCAAACGGCGTGATAACCGCCTACAACAGCGCAGGGCAGTATCTCGGTCAGTATCGCACGGAAGGGCACCGCGTAACGCCGGTACAGTTGCCAAGTGTGGCTGCGGTTTATATTCTGAAGTTCACATCAGGAGAGTACGAAAAAGAAATAAAAATTATTGTACAATAATAACAGAAAGGAACAAATAATGAAAACACGAACAATAAACATACAGAGAATTATTGCAGTTGTATCCTTTATGACAGCACTAATCGGCTTGCAGGCTCAGACCGACAACGGCATTTCGTCAGTTGATACGACAAAAAACAATGTACAAAACGATAACATTACAGTCGCAAAACTGACATTTCCGTTTTGCAGGCACGAGTTTTCGCTTTGGACAGCCGAAGGCATTTCGGGCTTGAACTACAAACCTGCCTTTGGTGAGAAAGATTTAAAGGTCGGCGGCAACCTCATAGGTTTGGGCTATACTTATTACTTCAGTCCGGTGTGGGGCATACATACAGGCGCGGAACTGGCGTTGTACAACACAACTTACAGCCTGAAAAACCTCAAAGATGCCTATAAAACTACCGATTTGGACGACCTGACCCCCGGCAGGCAGGGTGAAAATATAGATTATCATACAGACATAGCCCGCTACGAAGAAAAACAACGCCTTTACAGCGTAAACATACCATTGATACTGCAATTTCAAACACCGCTGAATGGCGGAGTGCATAACTACTACGCCGCTTTGGGCGCAAAGTTGGGCATACCCCTCAAAGGCAGTTACAAAGCAAACGGAATGCTTGATACTTGGGCGTTTTATTACGATGAAGCCACCGGCACACAACAAATTTTGGCAAGCGACAACGAAAAAAACTTTCATCTCGAAGATTTGGGTTATTATGACGACCTTGCCTACAACAGCGGCAAACAAAATCTGAAATTAAAAATCGCAGGCTTGGCAACATTTGAAACGGGCGTAAAATGGGGTTTAAGTCCCAAAGTATCGCTCTACACAGGTGCGTACATCGACTACGGTTTTACGAACATTGCCAAAGAAAGCGGCAAAAATTTCTTCTCGTTCGACCCCGAACAGGGCGAAGTTACATCAAGCAGCGTTCTTTCTTCGCAGTATGCGCATAACTATGGCGAAAGAAAAGATTTTGTCGAAAAAATATCGCCGCTTTCTTTCGGAATAAAACTCCGTTTGGGTGTGAATATGTGCAGCGCAGCAAAACTCGATAAGGTAGAAAAGAGCAGAAAAACAGCCGAAAAAGAAAATATCGAAGACAAAAACGGTGAAAGCAAGCACAACGAAGAGCCGTTAGATGCCTATCGCAAAGGAGTACAAGACGGTTTGGCTGCCGCCAAAGACATTCTCGGAGATGGCAGTAACGCCAAGAATCAACCGGTAAAACCTTGGAATGACGAAAGCGATTACCAATACCAGAAAGACCCGATGTATAACATTGAAATGGCGCGCGCACAAGCCGAATACGGCAAGTTGAAAGACCTTTTGATTTTGTATGTTGATGGTTACGAACTCAATCAGGCATATCTCTCGCCGATAATGAAACAAATTTTGAACGACCGCCTAAAACTGTTGCAAAAATACAACAGCGACAAATACGTCATCATAGCCGAAGGACATACTTGCGACCTCGGACGTGAAGAATTCAATATGGCATTAGGTCAAAAACGTGCGGAAGTTGTACGCGACTATATGATTGGCAAAGGTTTCAACGGCGATAACATCATTCCTGTCAGCAAAGGCGAAACAACACCTATCGTAGGCAATACAAGCGAGGCAAATCGCAAAATCAATCGCCGCGTGGTGTTCCTGATTAAAGAAAGACGATAATATAATTTTT
>JAISJU010000089.1 GCA_031261165.1 Prevotellaceae bacterium | reverse complement strand
TTGGGGGGATTGCGGGTCAAGCCCGCAATGACACAGTAATCCATTTTTCAAACGCCTTCAAATATTTTTGCACAAAGCCCACCGACTCTTCTTTAATATTCCCTTTCTCGTTCATCGAGGCAGAGGCATCAAAGTAAAGTTCGGGCTGATTCATCAGGCGCATATCCAAAAAACTGCACACACTTTTGAGGTGCTGCTGTGCGCCGAAAGTGCCGATGCGCCCCATTGATGCGCCGATGATGGCTGCGGGTTTGTGTTGCCACAGGTTTTGTCCATAAGGGCGCGTAGCCCAATCAATGGCGTTTTTCAGTACGCCGGGGAAAGAGCGGTTGTACTCCGGTGTGATAAACAGTACCGCATCGGCGTTGCGCACGGCGTTTTGAAACTCGGCAGCAATGGCAGGCGGCGTATTTTCCAAGTCCTGCGAGAAAAAGGGCAATGCCGAAATGTCAAAGGTTTCAAACGTAAGCGAGGTCGTGTTCAAACGTAGCAACTCGCTATATAATTGTTTGTTAAGTGAATTTTGGCTGATACCGCCAATCAATGCTATTACTTTCATAATGAGTTAGGAATTAAAATTAGGAATGACGAAGGTAGCGGTTTTATTCTTATTCCGTTGCCAAAAAATATTAATTATTCAAAACGAATTGATTTTGCAGGACTGATTTTAGCAACAACATAAGACGGCAGCAACAACATCAACGCCGACACCGCAAATACAACAACATTCAACAAAACAATCCACGCAACATTCAGCGAAACAGGCATTTCCGAAACATAATACACAGTCGGGTCAAGTTTGACAAAGCCGAAATACTGCTGTGCCAAACATACAGCCAAACCGATAACATTGCCCCAAAACATACCCTTCCCGATAAGGAAAAAGGACTGATACAGAAAGATTTTGCGCACACTCCAATCCGCCGCGCCGAGCGATTTGAGTATGCCAATCATATTGGTTTTTTCGAGAATGAGAATGAGCAAGCCCGAAATCATATTGAAACCCGCCACTGCGAGCATTAGGATAAGGATTACCCACACGTTGGTGTCCAAAAGGTCGAGCCAGCCGAAGATTTGCGGGTTGATGTCGCGGATTGTCTGCACATAGTACGCCGAGCCGTTGCGGTCGAAACGGTTTGCCGTGCAGTCAAACACTTGGTCGGCGATGATGTCCAGATTATCGTAATCGTCAATCAGAATTTCGATGCCGCTCGTTTCGTCAGGCTGCCAGCCGTTCAGTTTTTGAATGTGGCGTATATCTGTGAGGATAAACAAGTTATCGTAGTTACTAAAATTGGTGGCATAGATGCCTTCGATTGTAAATTTCCGCGCCCGCACGTTTTCGCCCACAAAATAGGTAACGAAACTGTCGCCGAGTTTCAGGCGTAGCCGCCGGGCAATGGTTTTGGAAATGACCGCGCCGTTGCATAGCGCCGTATCGCTGATGTTCAATATCTTACCTTCCGTCAGGCTGCTATTGATAAAATCCCAATCGAAACCATCGGCTACCCCTTTCACCGCCACGCCCTGAAATTCATCGGCAGTTTTGATAATGCCCGGTTTGGTGGCAAAACGCTGTACGCGCCGCACGCCGTCAATCGCCGAAATGGCATTAACCATTTGGCTGTCAATGACAATCGGCGCAGTTTCAAAACTTGAATTGGCATCAAGGTTTGTAACCAGAATGTGCGAGCCGAAACCGCTTACTTTGTTGCGGATTTCCTGCTTAAACCCAACCACCACCGCCACCGCCGCAATCATTACCGCCAATCCGATGGCAATGCCCAACGTGGCAATGCGCACAGCAGGGCGGGAAATGCGTTTGCCCTGCCGGTCGCTGCTGAAATGGATTTTTCGGGCTGTGAAAAGTTCAAAGTTCATTTAATTTTTTTCTCACAAAGGTAAAGTTTTTTCTTGTTACAACAAAAAAAACATTTGAACATTTGAAAATAAAATCATATCTTTGCAGCATTAATTCTAATTATTTAAAAAAATGAGTACGGTAACATTAGATAGAACAAGGCGCAGGCAACAGGTTGTATTAAACGTTGCACCCCGAAAATACGATTTTTTAATGGAATTGTTGCGAAATTTTGATTTTGTACAAATAGCACAAAAAGAAAATGACGGCGATTCACGCGAAGAAATTATTGCTAATCTTAAACAAGCAGCCAAAGATTTGAAACTAATTAAAACGGGAAAACTCGAAGGTCGTCCTGCGATGGAACTCTTAAATGAATTATAATATGCTTTATATAGTCAAAACCATTCCGCGTTTCGACCGCGAAATCAAACGTCTTGCCAAAAAGTATGTTTCTCTGAAAAACGAGTATAAAGAACTCATTGAAGATTTGTCGGAAAATCCCGAAAAAGGAACGCCACTCGGCAATAATCTTTATAAAATCCGCCTCGCCATAGCCTCCAAAGGCAGAGGAAAAAGCGGCGGCGCAAGAATTATCACTTACCTGAAAACCGAACAGAACAACGTCTATTTACTGACTATTTACGATAAAGGCGAAAGAGATAATATTTCCGACAATGAAATTCAAAAGATTTTGGAAAATGAAGTAGATTAAAAAAAAGCGGATTGTTGAAATCCGCTTTGATTGAAAATTTTACCAATTATAGAATTGGAAGGAATACACAAGCCTCATATTAACGAAGAGTCCTGCCATATTGATAGCCATCGTTAAAATCATCCATAGCCTTTTGAGCATCGGGGCTACTACCCATTGCCATAAGAACAAAACCTGTAAGAATGATTAATTGTACAATCAATGTTTTTCTCGTTGTGAAAGTTTTTTTCTTTTCCATAAAATTAAAAATATTAATAAAATTAATAAATAAAATAAAATATCAGCAATGTCAAAAGTGCCTGTTATTACATTAAAATATTGCATTATTTCCAAAGCAAAAGGTAATAATAATGAGCCGTAAAATAGAATTTTACTAATAACTATACTCTTGTCATAAAATTGCTTTTGAATAAGCAACAATGCCATATACCACAGCATATCAGGCAAACAAAATAATAAGAAATAAACAAAAATATTTTCGTTATAATGAATATCTATTTTTATTAAATCTAAAAAATCAGGTTTGCCGAAAATATGAAATATGATAGCGTCTTGTCTGCAAATTGCATAAATAAGGCTACCCGCTAAAATTAATACCCCTGCAATAAATAGGCACTTTTTTTCCATTGCCAATTATCTATTTACAAACAGGATTAGAAACTGAAACATCTGATATTTCATAATTAGCAGGAATATTATCTACTGCTACCGGCTTTGTTCCATAAGGCTCTATTCCATAAACAGTTAAAGGAATAACTTTGTCTGGAAAGCCATTTCTACTTACAGTTACTTTGATATGCACACTTGCTACTGTTTTTTCAGAGCCATTAACAACAGTGAGCGCATTGCTACCTGTTACATTCGCTTCAATATAAGCATCATCTCCCGGCAATCTACAAGAACCACCGTCTTTTCCTGCATTAGCACTTAATCCAAAGCAAAATACTGCTGCTAAAATCAAAAATACTTTTTTCATTTTAAAATTTAGTTTAACGTCCGCGCCTTATCGCAGACAAAAATTGATTTTTATTAAATTATTTTTTCTTGCTCTTTTATTTAAAATGGTTTTGCAAGTTTTACCATTTTTGCACCACTGTAATTTACATACTGTAATACAACAGTTTACATACGCGACACAAAAAAAGCGTGGTACTTTTTTAAAGTATCCCGCTAACTGAGGTATTTGGCGTGACCCGTAAGAACAGAATAAGTAAAAGTCCACACAAACACGTGAACATTCAAACTTATCTTTCTCTTACCTCGAATCGCCAAATTTTCAGTTAGAAAGAATAATCTAAAATGCTTTTTCCAATTTATAATGCGCGTATTGATTTTTACGCTGTTTTATTTCATAGGCAAATGTATGTTTTAATTTTTAAAATAAATATTTTTGATTAATACTTCTTCATTGTTTTCAATAGAAAATTCTACGGTACAAATATCTTGTATATTGATATATTTTTTACCGTTGTCAATATAAATATCATCGAAAAACACGTCAATATGTGCCAAATAACTAATAACTCTTGAATAATTAAATGCCCTTTTTTGCATATCATTATTATAATAAGAGCCTTGATAACTTTCAAAATAATTATCCAAAATACGCTCGGCAAGTTCCGATAAGCCTATCTTTTTCATATCCGAATACCTCTTTTCTGGGCGTAGTCTTCTATACTGATGGCTTTATCAAACTCTATCCTTTCCTCAGGGGTAAATCCCAAAACAAGTTTGGGTTTCTCAATAATCCCCGCATAAATAAGCCATTGCTGCTCACGTTTTTTTCTTTGCAGAATTTCGTAAGTCAGCACTTCCTCCGTTTGCTTTTTCGGCTCAAAAGGCGATGTGTAATTTATTCGTGTCTTTCTTTTTTCTAATACTGCTTCCATTCTGTTAGAATTTTGGCTACAAAGGTATATTGTTTTTTTTGAAATTCAAAAAAAAAGAATATTTTTTTACTTTTTTCCCTTGTTATACTCTTCCAATGCCTTTTTCAAAATAAACAATGCCCGCGAAAGGTCGTGTTTTTTCAGCACATAGGCAATGCGCACTTCATCTCGCCCTGCGCCTTCGGTGGTATAAAAGCCCGATGCGGGTGCCATCATCACCGTTTCGCCCTCGTAACTGAAATCGGACAAGCACCACGCGCAAAACTTGTCGGCATCATCAACCGGCAGGCGGGCAACGGTGTAAAACGCTCCCATCGGTATGGGCGAATATACGCCGGGTATCTTGTTCAGTCCGTCAATGAGGCACTTGCGGCGTTCCACATACTCGTCATACGTGTCGCGCATATATTCGTCAGGCGCATCAAGCGATGCCTCCGCTATTATCTGCCCAATCAACGGCGGACTTAAGCGTGCCTGGCAGAATTTCATCACCACTTTACGCAACTCTTTGTTTTTGGTTATCAATGCACCAATGCGAATGCCGCATTCCGAATAACGCTTTGAAACAGAGTCTATTAAAACAACATTTTCCTCAATTCCATCTAAATGAAATGCCGAAATATAGGGCGAGCCTGTGTAAATAAATTCGCGATAAACTTCATCGGAAAACAGGTATAAATCGTATTTTTTCACCAAATCGCGAATTTGGTTCATTTCCGAGCGCGTGTAGAGGTATCCGGTCGGGTTGTTGGGATTGCAAATCATTATCCCTTTGGTTTTTTCGTTGATTAATGCCTCGAATTTTTCGATGGGCGGCAGCGCAAAGCCGTCTTCGATGGTGGAAACCACCGTGCGAATGACCGCGCCCGCCGAAATGGCAAACGCCATATAGTTGGCATAAGCAGGCTCGGGAACAATGATTTCGTCACCCGGATTGAGGCAGGACAAAAACGCAAACAACACCGCCTCCGAGCCGCCGGTGGTGATAATAATGTCATCGGCAGTCAGTTTGATATTGAATTTGTCGTAATAACCGACAAGTTTTTCGCGATAACTGCGGTAGCCATCGCTTGGACTGTATTCCAACACTTTGCGGTGAATATCGCGAATGGCATCAAGCGCAACTTTGGGCGTAGGCAAATCCGGCTGCCCAATATTGAGGTGATAAACCTTTGTCCCTTTGGCTTTTGCAACATCGGCAAGCGGTGCCAGCCTGCGGATAGGCGAGGCAGGCATTTCGTGTCCACGTAATGAAATTTTTGGCATTTTTCTTCTCTTTTTTTGAAACTGCAAAGATAACGTTTTTTTAATGAAGAATGAGAAATGAGGAATGAAAAATTTTTGCTGCTATTTTTTTGTAAAAATAAAAAAAAGGCTTTACTTTTGCAGAAAAAAAACTAACGATTTAATTTGACAGAATTTTAGAACTTTCAAAAATTCACATATTTATAAATCCTGAAATTTTTGCCATTCTGTAAATATTACGTTTTCCCTGAAATTAAATGTTATACAAAAAAATTACATATTCCGATAACACTGTCATTGCCATTTGGAAAACAAACGAAACCGTTTCCGAATTACGGGAAATATTTCCGAATTACGGTAAAAACTTACCGGATTTCGGAAAAACAGAGAAACGCCAAAAAGAATGTTTAGCCGCGCGTATTCTGGTGGAAAACGTTTGCGGAACAGACAAAAGTATTGTTTATAACGAAAACGGCAAACCGTTTCTGAGCGATAATTCCTTTCAAATCAGCATCTCGCACACGGCGGATTATGTGGCACTCATCGCCCACCCGACAAGAGAAGTCGGTATTGACATCGAAAAAAACGGCGAAAAAGTGCAGCGCGTCAAAGAGCGTTTTTTGGGTGCGGAAGAATTGCAACATATTGACAAACAAAATGAAACTGCACACCTGCTTTTGCATTGGTGCGCCAAAGAAACGATGTATAAAATGCTGAATCGCACGAATGTGGATTTTGCAAAAGACCTCCGTATTTTGCCTTTTTCGCCGAAAGAAAACGGTGTTCTTTCGTGTCATTGCGGGCTTGAGCCTGTTGATAACTGTCATTGCGGGCTTGACCCGCAATCCCCTGTTTCCATTTGTCATTGCGGGCTTGACCCGCAATCCCCTGAATATACATTATCATATAGCGTGGAAAAAGATTTTACGATGGTTTGGGGCATTAAATAATAATAATTATCTTTGCAGAAAAAAAATGAACAGAATTAAAACATCTATTGCACTTATTTTATGCGCCTTATTGGCAAATGTGTCTTGTATGGCGCAAAAATCAAATGAAAATTTTGATTTCACGGTAAAAGTAGTCGGCATTTCAGACGGCGATACATTTAAAGGGCTGACCAATAGCAATGCGCAAATCAAATTCCGTATTCAGGGTATTGACGCGCCCGAAATGAAACAGCCTTATTCACAACGCTCGAAACAACTACTTTCCGATTTGATTTTCGATAAAACCGTGAAAATCAGAATAAAAGAAATTGACCACTACGGGCGGATTGTTGCATACGTTTTTACGCCTGACGGCAAAGATGTATCGGCAGAAATGCTCAAAGCAGGTATGGCGTGGCACTACAAAACCTACGATACATCGGAAGAATATTCCAAATTGGAAAAAACGGCTCGCGACAACAAAATCGGTTTGTGGGAAGTCGCTAATCCAACCGCACCGTGGGACTACCGCAAAGCCAAAAAAGCCAAAAAATGAAGATTTACAATAAAATAGCCGAAAACTGCGCCAACGGCAAAAAAATGCTCGCCGTGCTTATCGACCCCGACAAATACGTGGGCGAGCGGCTTGTGCGCTTTTTGGAAAATATCAATGCGGCGCAACCCGATTTTATCTTTGTGGGCGGCAGCCTCACCTTTGAGCCGACCGAAAAAACAATAGATACGATTAAACGGCACACGGATATTCCGGTGATACTGTTTCCCGGCAACGTCAATCAATTCAGCGGAAACGCCGATGCGCTGCTGCTGTTGTCGCTCATTTCGGGGCGAAATGCCGAATATCTTATCAATCAGGCTGTTACGGCGGCACCTGCCATTTATCACTCGAAAATCGAAACCATTCCGGTGGGTTATATGCTCATTGACAGCGGCGCGAAAACGAGCGTGGAATACATCTCGAACACCGCGCCCATTCCCGCCGACAAAACGGACATCGCCCTCGCCACCGCGCTGGCAGGCGAAATGCTCGGCAACAAAATCATTTATTTGGAGGCGGGCAGCGGTGCGAAAAACCACGTTCCCCTGCCGATGATTTCGGCATTGAAAAAACATCTGTCCGTACCGATTATTGTAGGCGGCGGCATTCGCACGGCGGAAACCCTGCAAGCCGTTTTTGCAGCGGGGGCGGATATAATTGTGATGGGTAATGCGCTTGAAGAAAATCCCGAGTTGCTTTTGTCATTGCGGGCGTTAAATGCTACTCTTCCGGCAAACTCTTCCACCGCCGAATAACAAACTGCAGCAGCAACCACACCGCAACAAAAGTAAAAGCCACATCAGCCCAAACGATTTGCAGCATATTGTTTTCTATCCAATCGGTAATAATGCGGCGGTCTTCCCAACCGTAATATTCATTCAACCAGACAACATAACCGCCGAGCAAAATCATCGGTATAAAAGGCAATAACCAAAGAATATGATTGATAACCACACCCGAATATTTTTTGGCAGCAGCATTTTTATTGAGACTCAACAGATAAATCAATTCACACACAAACAACGCTATCCAAAAGAACAGCATAAAAAACTTAATCGCTCTGTCGCCGCCATTGTGTGCCAGTGCAATCACCACAGCAATAAATCCGTAAATAATCCACAGCAGCACTGCCGACACCAGCGCAATAAGCCACGTTTTGCCGCTCGTGCAACGGAATGAAAAAACCAACAAAGACACAAAGCCTGCGATACAAACAATTACCAAAAGCGCAATGTTACTATTCTCATTTTCATAATGAGCACTCAAAATATTTTCATAAGCACGGCGCAATTCTTCGTATGGCACAAAGTATTTCGGCTCGCCATTTTGTGCATAATAACGAGAATTATTATTATAACCGTAAGGAATACTTCGTAAAATCAAATTAAAATCGCTCACAGGATAAGTTGGCGGATTGTAAATCAAACGCAACCATTGGTCGGTGGTGAGCGAGGCGGGCAAATGGTGCTTTTTTGCCAATGCAAGAAAATCGTCAATTAATTGGCGGATTTTTTCTTTGTTTTCGTTGAGCAACCATTTTTCTACTTCTTTTTTATCCCGTATTTTAATATTATTCGTTGAAATTTGATTGTAGTATTGATTATCAAATTCCTGATTAAGCAAAGATAGCGGCGCAAAATGCGGAAAATCTTTGTAAGTCAATTTTTGATTTGCTAATGAATCCAACTGTTCATTGCTGTAGAGATAATAATTTTTTCCATAATCAAGACTGTCATTTTCTATTATTACTTCTTCCAATGTAACTTCATTTTCGTATACTTCTGTTGTTACCTCTTTTATTTTTACCAGTTCTCCTGTTTTGTTCTTTGCGTAGCCTTTGGGAAATTCCGAGAAGAAACTGTTTTTGTCGGTCGGTATCAATGCCGCTATCATATTGATGGTTTCCACATCGTGCAGCACTTTTTCTTTTGATACAAAGGTTTGCACTTTCATTTTTGCACCCTGCACATAAGTGAGCGGCGTGATAATGAGGCTGACAAGAATAACGAAAATCATTAGCCACTCGGCATAAAGCGCAGTGCTGCGTTTGAGATAAAACTCGCGGAAAGCATTGTTGCGGGCATAATACACCAGCCAAAGTACTAATATGACAAGCCCCGACAGCACGGTAAAAAAGAGCAAAAGCGGATAATTCGAGTAGTTGTTGTAACTGTAATAACCTTGCAGGCTTTCAAACGTGGTGGAAGAATAGCCGACCACAAAAGCAAGCGCGTTGATGGCGAGGGTTATTGCCATTATTGGCACAATTTTGGTGTTCCACACAAGCGGGTGGTGCAGCAGCAGGTATTGTTGTATTTTTTTCATAATGTACTGTTTTTAAAGAAAAAATCTTCGTGTTGAATTGGAAATATTTCGGAAATAAACGAGCGTGAGGCGGTTTTCGAGAAAAATCCGCAGAAAATCGTCTTGCGTAACCGTGTCGGGGAAAATGGCGATAAACGTACCGCCCGACAGTTGCAGTTTTTCCAAACCGATGACGGACAACGCGCTTTGCAACTGCTCTTGTGGGGCGTTGCACTCAAATTCGATAATCAGTTTTGAGGTTTGTTCTTCTTCCACACGATGGTTTTTCTGCTGTCCTTTTTTGAGGAAAATCACTTTGTCCGAAGTTTTTTCCACCTCGTAGAGTTGTTGCGAACTCAACACTATGCCGAGCGGTCGGAAAGGCGATTTGGCAATATCCACAAAGTCATCGAGTACCGTTTGTTGCGCCAAGATGTCGAGGTTTGCCAGCGGCTCGTCAATGAGCAGAAGTTTCGGTTTGCGCAGCAACATACGTGCCAATTCAAAGCGCATTTTGTAGCCTGACGACAAGCCCGACCAGTTCAAACGGCGGTATTCGCGCAAGCCCATTCGGGCAATGACGAGTTGCGTGAGCAGTTCGTTTTCTTCGCCGAAAATGTCGTAGGAGGCAGCGGTAAATTGCAGGTTGGCAAGCAGCGACCCGCGCCAGTCTTTGGTGCGTTGCGGAATGTAAATCAGTTTGGTACGCAAATCGTAGGCATCTTCGTAGTCGAAATGATACTCAATTTTTCCGCTCGTTGCTTCGAGTTCGCCGCAGAGTGAGCGCAAAAGGGTGGTTTTTCCGTTGCCGTTTTCGCCCACCAAACCGACAATTTCGCCTTCGTAAAGTTCCGCGCTCACAGGTCCCAGCGAAAAATGCGAGTGTGCGTAAGTTTTCACCAATTGATTGACTTCGAGCAGTTTTTGTTTTTCGCGGATTTCTTTTTTTGAAAGAAAATCATACAATTTTGTTAATATTGCATCGAATTTCTCTCTTATTTCGGTCGGTTTTATGTCCAAGCAATCCAGCAATGCAACGGTTTCGCGGTAAAAACCGATGTCCTCTGTGTCTAATGTCAGGTCGATAATGCGCTTGGTCAATGCCGGAAAATTTTCGTATTCCAACAGACGGCGCGTTTCTTGGTATTGGGTTTCAAAAATGTTCATAAAATTTCGTGTATAAGAATGGGGCAAAGGTAAATATTCTTTTAAAAAGTTCAAAGTTTATTTCTCAAAAAAGTTTTCAGTTTACTCTGTTTCACGCAAACAAAACCTTTTTCCTTCGATAAATATTCTGCCAAATATTCCTGTTCCGTTTGTCCGGGCGTAGGTACGAGAATGGCAGTGCGCCCAATCGCCGCCAAATCCATTATAGACGAATAACCGGAACGGCAAATAACGGTCGGCGTGTTTCGCAAGTAAAATTCCATTTCTTCGGAAGAAAGATGCGAAACGATTTTTGCGTTTCCAATTTGCTTTTCCGTTTTTTCTTTGCTTGGCAATCCGCGTACAATCAGTGAATTATATTCTTTTTGCAAAAATTCTTCAATCAATATTTTTTCAAAAATACTGCGTTGTGGCTCTATGCCCGAAATAACGGCGAGGACTTCGGGGATTTCAAACGTAACACGTTTCCAAAAACGTGTTACGTTTTCTCCGCCCAAAAACCGCGACAAAATCCCAATAAACCGCGCATTTCTCGGCAGCGGGTACTTATGTGTCAAATCCCCTGCCCAAGCACCTTTTCCCTGCACGTCAGGCACAAGACAGACATCATATTTATTGATAAAAAACCGATGAATTAACCAAGCGAAAGGCTCAAAAAACCGCAATCCGCACGGCATTTTTATCATTAATTGGTGCGTCATATAAATGGAATGTACGCCCTTGTGCCACAATCCGAAACGATTGTCCGAAAGCACGCAGTCAATTCGGTGTTCGGCAACTATTTTTTTCAGTTGCCTGTGTTCGCGGAAAATCCCCGCAACAACATTTGGCAGGCTGAGCAACATCGCCCACACCTGCGAATTATTTTTACTATATGTAATATGGTATGAAGGAAATTCGATAAAAGTCAATTCAGGAAATTCCTCGCGCAAAAAACTTAGCGGATAGCCATCGGCAGCAATGACCACTTCTTTGCCGTCCGCTAAAAAATGCCGAATGAGCGGCACACAGCGCGTGGCGTGTCCCAAACCCCAATTGAGCGGGCAAACCAATATTTTTTTAGCCGCTAACTTGTACATCTATCCCTATTTTTTTTACCCTTTCCGCAATCGTTTTCAGTTCCGCAACGGACACTTTTTGCAGATTTTTTTCGGGCGTGGCGCGGTCGATGGTGTAAATCATCACTTGCGCGGGTTTGATTTTTTGCAATGCTGCGAGCCACGCCGACAGTTCCGTTTCGGTGGTATTATCTATCAAATTTCCCTCGTGCGTGCCGCGCACAAACATTGTTTGAACAATCAGTTTGCCATTGAAACGGCACAGATTTTCGATTAATTTTTCCGCCGAAAAATGCGGTGCGTTGGGGCGGTCTAATATTTTAATCGTATTTTCGATTGCCGAGTCAAGTTTTAAAATGTTGTTATCCACTTTGAGCAGGGCGCGGAAAACGCTTTCTTTAGATATTTCCGAAGAATTAGATAAAACCGACACTTTTGCATTGGGAAAATATTGATTGCGCAAAGAAATGGTATCGTCAATAACTCCCTCAAAATCAGGGTGCAAAGTCGGCTCGCCGTTGCCCGCAAAGGTCAGCACATCAGGCTTTTCGCCTGCGGTTTTCATTTCGATAAGTTTCGTTTCCAACGCGCTGCGCACTTCCTCGCGGCTGGGAATGTGTGCGTTTTTTGCAACAGTATTGTAGCCGCACTCGCAATAAATGCAGTTGAAAGAACAAATTTTTGCCTCATTCGGCAAAAGGTTTATACCCAGCGAAACGCCCAAGCGGCGGCTCTTGACGGGTCCAAAGACAGTAGAAGAGAAAAGCATATTTCTTTATTTTTTGACGATACAAAGGTAGTTTTTTTGTTGAAATCTTCGTATCTTAAAAAAAGTTTTTTCACCCTACATAAAACAATACAACATTCCAAAATAAAGACTAAATCGCGTAGTGTATAATTCGGCGTTTCGTGTATAATTCTTAAAACATATCACAAAAAAACGAAAATCGCTTGCGCTACCACCAAATTTATTTTAAGTTTGCAAATGAATTAACAACACTTGAAAGACAAATTCATGACAATATTTACAAAAAATACAGATAGCCAATTATTGCGTAAGTCATTGATTGTCAGCGACACACATCACTGGCAATCAACGACTTACATAGATAAATTGCAAATATCCACAGTAAGGGAATGATACAGCCCTTATTGTGAATTTTTAGTTATATTCTTTATATTGAGAATATTATTGAATAGGTAACGGAAAACTTGATTACACAACTCTGTTTTTCTGAGCCGGACGCCATTGATACACTGTACAATTCCCAAACTTTTGCGCAATTAACAGAAGAATCAAACGAACTGTATAAAAAATCGTGGCAAAAAATTTATGAAATGCTGACACAGGAAATAATAAAGATAGGTGTCCCCCAAATGGCATTCGGGTTATCCGTATTCGACTAACTTAACAGCCTGGGGGCTGGGGGACACTGTTAGTAGAATCCAAAATAGTTGCCGATAGCCGTTTTTTACAAGAAAACCACCATTTGAGCGTTTATTCATAGGGTCGAGTAACCTATTTTTTTTCTTTGTAAAAAAAAACATAAAAAATATTGAGTATTGCTTTAAAAAACAACCCAAATAATGTATTTATAACACATTGCTAACACGTACTTTTGTAGAATATTTTCTACTATTTGATAGATAACCACAAATTGCCAAAAAATGCTAATTCAGAATACACCAATTTTGCTTATAAAAATCGGCTGTCGCTTTTCCTGCGATACCTTAAAAAATGTTAAATGGGGGGGGGGGGGGGTAGATTTTATCTCTCTGATTATCAGATATTTATAAATGCAAAAAATATAAAAACAACGAAAAAAAAAATCGTATGTAGCTTTTTTTTTTGTCTTCAAAAACATATCAAATTAT
>JAISJU010000068.1 GCA_031261165.1 Prevotellaceae bacterium | reverse complement strand
AGTGTACCTGTGGTATTCGTGTAATATTTCACGGAATAGAGTTTATTGCCGTGGTCAATAGGGTCGGTACCGCGTGTATTACCTATTCTGATAGCATCTACAATGCCGCCTTCAGCAGGATCGAGTTCCATCCACGAAGGCAACTGCACAAAAATTTGAGTGTAGCGTGCACCTGTGGGGTCAAGTGTCGGGTTGTCTGTTGCGATGGTATTGTTATTACCTGTGGTAAAAGAATATTGTATGGTGTCGGGTACGCCCACATACATATGCTCCGTAATGGCTGCACTCACAAAACGAGGCAATATCATTAATGTTCTGTAATTATAAGAACTTGCATTGGTGTAATTCCACACGACATCGCATCGGTTGTAAGCGTTTATAGTGTTATAACCTACGCTGATATTGGAATAATTTGTTTCCCAACTATTGGCTTGTTGTCTTGCCGAAAGTTTATGGTAAGCAGGGTTTATATAAACAGCATAACGCACTTGTATAGTGGCATTGGACGGAATAACATTAGTATTATAATCCGTTATTATTTTTATTTCTGCTTGATATAATTTTCCCTGCAATGCAGAGGTAATAGTTTGGTCGGTGGGAAGAAATCTGCCAAGCATAGTGATGTCTTTTCCCGTAATTCGTTTTTCGGGATAAATTTCTACTCCGGCGGCATCCACAACGCGGTACCACACATCAGTAGTATCAATATACATTGACTTTAACGGAGTAAGTCCGGCGGGTATATTCAACACCGTACGGAAAGAAAACCTTGCCGTAGGTACATTGTTGTTGTTTGTAAAGGCGTAATGCACATATTGCGGAGCGTTGTCATTCCAGCAAAGGTAGTTGGCGTTGTTGTTCTTATTGTCCGTGCCTGCTCCGGCATTTTCCCAAGCATCACTATAAGGGCGTAGTTTGCTAACTAATTGTCCTACTTTTCCTGTGGCGGAATATGTTGCACTATGCAGAAAAGACGGTGTGCTTATATCGGTAGGCAACTGCATAATAAGCGGGTCCATCGTGGCAGTTTCGCAGTTTCTCGTGGCGTCAAACTGTATAGAGGGGATTATGGTGCGGTCGCAGCCAAGTCGCGAAGCGGCTTCAAAAGTAATCGCGCGGGCCAAATTATCAAGTTCGCCGCCAAATTGGGCGGTAGTGAGTTTAATGGCTGTAACCTGCGTTGCCGTGCCTGCACCTGTCTGGGTAATGTTGGCGGCGGGTATGGCTACATTATTAAGTCTAAAGTTGCGGAGTGTTACAATGCTGCCGTTGAAAGCGAGGCGCACGATAACAGATTTAATAGTTCCCTGTTGGGCATCTATAAAGAGTTTCATCGGTTTGTATTCGCCGATGAGGGGGAAATTAACAATTTCGTTCGCGGCATCGGTATAAATACGTGCAGTTGGTTTTTGCACAGAGAGCGGCATTAAGCCTTCAGGGTTATCCACTGTCATAAAGGGATTACTTCCAAGCGGGAGAGGCAAGCCTTCAACATAGATTTTGAAGTTGCCGGGCACAATGGGGTCAACATCGCATTTGGCATAAATGTTTATGCGCAGGTCAACTTTTTCGTTTTGCCGCAGTGTATCGGTAAAAGTGATAACTGCTTTGCGGGGCGAGAGGATGTTTCCCGCACCGGAAACAGCCAGCGTGTAGGGGCTGCCTGTCGTTTGTCCGGGCTGGTTGCTGACAACGGTGGCGGCGGTAGTTCCCACGAACTCGATGCCTTGCGGCAGTTCTATCGTGAGGGTTCCCTTAGCCATATCCCTGTCCAGCAACTGAAAGTTGATAGACACATAGCCGCTGTCACCTAACGCGGTGATGGGCGCAGGATATTGAGTTGGCTGCGATAGCCAATCAATACGGGGTAGTGTCGCTTGCGCCTGCACCTGTGCAAACGCCCCCAAACACAACAAGGTTAGGAGCATACACTTGATGCCCCTAAACCAATTTCTTTGGTTTTGGTGTTTCATAAAAATAAAATTTGAGTTAAGTGAATGGTTTTAAAAAAATATAATTGTCGTTCGTTAGACTTTCCAAGTTTTAAAAACTTGGAAAGTCTATATCTAAATATTATTCTTCTCTATTATACAGTTCTGCCTTACAGACAGTGTTATATTCGTTTTTTTATATAAACCTGTTAGGTTTTTCATTGTTTCTTTTCACTACGAATGCGCGAATTTTTCTATAACATAATATATAATGTATTATTCGTGAATTCGTAGTGAAATTATTTTGTTCGTTTTTTTCAGCCACTAATGCACGAATTGAAATCGTATTCATTAGTGCATTCGTGGCTAAAATTCTTATTTATCATCAAAAAAGTGAGAGAGGTTAAAAATCCAATTTGCATTAAATCCAACATAAGGAAAGATAAAGAACCATTCATTAATTCAATTTATATCTCATCGTAGTCTTTTCGCTAAAAAACTTGAGGTTGGATAGAGATAAAAAAACAGGATTTTAACACTCTCTCACGATAGTTTTGCAACGTTCTGTTGCTTACCCAAAACATTTTCAGTATTTAAGTGAAAATTATTAATAATCAGGCGTTTATGGGTTGTCTGTAATACTGTCAAGGATGCTTGTCTATACACACAAGACAAGCACGTAAGTTAAATAATTAATTATCAGCAATTTAAAAAGGCTGTTTTTTCTGCTTAGAAAACATCATTCAAGAGAAAGAAGTATTGGTGTAGCAGGTAATAGAACAGTAAGTTTCTCATATAGAACATTAAATTTCCCATAATTAAAAAACATCATATAAAATTATAATTTATTTTATGTAAAACGCTGTTGTTAATTACTAAAACATCAGACTAACATTTGATTATTAAGGCATTAACAGAATGTAAAGAAAAGAAAATGCAAAATAGACTGAAAAAAGTATCTTAAAAGTTTGGTCAATTCAAAATAAGTATGTAATTTTGCAGCGTAAAAGGGTTGAATTGTTAATATGCTTGTCTTGTGTGTATAGACGGTAATGTAACAGGCACAAAAATCCACAGTTTTTGGCTGTGGATTTCTTTGTTTTTTGAGGCTTTTGGGGGGAACGCAAATTACGCAAAAAACGCAAATTTGCGCAAAATAAATAAATCTCTGCTTCGACTACGCTCAGCCACCATCAAAGGGCAGGGCTGTTAAGTTCTCTGTCATTGCGGGCTTGACCCGCAATCCCCTTTGCTGTTTCTCATTCTGAAGAAAGTCAGAAACCCTTTTTCAGGGGATTGCGGGTCAAGCCCGCAGACAGAACTTACATTGTTCGGTGCGTTTTACAGAGAACTTAGCAGCCCTGTCTGAGAGGCAAAAAAATAAAATTTCAAGAAAATACTTTGTTATTTTTCGGGAAAGAAGTAACTTTGCAGTCAATAAACCTAAAAAACAGATAATATTACTAATGAGATGCCATTATGAAAAAAATCCTTTTCGCCGGTACTTTCGACCCTTTTACCGTTGGTCATCAAGCCATTGTAAAACGAGCATTGCCCTTTTTTGACGAAGTCATTATCGGCATCGGGCAAAATATGCAGAAAAAAACTTTTTTCTCGCTCGAAAAACGCTTGTCCGATATTCAAAACGCTTTTGAAAACGAGCCGCGTGTGCGCGTTTTGGTTTATGAAAGTCTGACTGCCGATTTCGCCAAAGAAATTGGCGCGGAAGCGTTGTTGCGCAGTGTGCGAAATATTGCCGATTTTGAGTACGAGCGTAGCGTTGCCGATGCCAACCGTCGGCTTTTCGGATTGGAAACGCTTTTGTTGATTGCCGAGCCGGAATATGCCCACGTCAGTTCTTCGCTGGTGCGCGAATTGTTGGCGTATGGAAAAGATGCAAGTAAATTATTACCGGAAAAATGATGATAAAAGAAAATTTCCTGCACTACCTTTGGCAAAATAAACTTTTCCCAACGCATAACCTGCAAAGTACAGACGGCGAAACAGTCGAAATTATTGACATCGGGCGGCGCAACAGCGATGCCGGTGCGGATTTTTTCAATGCCAAAATCAAAATCGGCGGCGAAATGTGGGCGGGCTGCGTGGAAATACACCTCAAATCGTCTGACTGGCTGCGGCACAAACACCAGCACGATGAGGCGTACCACTCTGTTATCCTGCACGTGGTGCAAGAGGCGGACACCGACATTTTCCGCCCGACCGGCGAGAAAATCCCGCAACTTGTGTTGCCCATCTCACAAGAAATGTTGGAAAAATACGAAACTTTGCTTGATAAAAAAGAAAAAATCCGCTGTGCCGAAGATTTTTCGGAAATACCCGATATTTTCATTCATTCGTGGCTCAACACCCTGCTGTTGGAGCGTTTGCAACGAAAAACGGAACATATCGCCGCGCTTTTGGAACACAACCGCAACGATTGGGAAGAGGCGTTTTATGCCGTTTTGCTGCGCAATTTCGGTTTCGGGCTGAACAGCGAGCCGTTTGAGCGACTGGCGCACTCTTTACCGCAAGCGTATTTGCAAAAACATAAAAACAGTTTGCTGCAAATCGAGGCAATGTTTTTTGGGCAAGCGGGATTGTTGCCCGAAGAAGAAAGCGATGAATACGCCGAAAAATTGAAACGCGAATATGCTTTTTTGAAAAGCAAATTCGGCTTGCAACCCTTAGAGAATGCGGGTTGGAAATTGTTGCGCCTGCGCCCTGTGAATTTCCCGCACGTGCGTATGGCACAGTTTTCCGCGCTTGTTCATCAGTCCTCAAAATTATTTTCAAAAATCATCGAAAAGCCCGATTACGACTATATTTGCAAACTTTTCTCGGCAGAGCCTTCGGAATATTGGGAAACGCACTACACCTTTCGGCACGCCTCGCCCCCGCGCAGCAAGAACTTGGGCAAAACTGCCATTGATACATTGATAATCAATACGATTGTACCGTTTCTGTTTTTCTACGGACAACGGAACGGCAACGAGGCATTGCAAGAAAACACACTAAAACTCTTGGAAAAAATCCCGCCCGAACACAACCACATCATCGAAGAATGGGCAGAAATCGGCATCAAAGCCAAAAGCGCTTTCGACACGCAGGCATTAATTGAATTGCACAAAAATTATTGCGAGCGAAAAGATTGCTTGCGCTGCCGGATTGGGCATAAGGTTTTGACACGGAAATAATTTTGTGTTTCTGTTTTAAATATAATAGACATTATATAGATTAAGCAATTTATTGAATTCTA
>JAISJU010000059.1 GCA_031261165.1 Prevotellaceae bacterium | reverse complement strand
CAGACACATTTATGCCCTTCGCGCGTTTTGGTTACGCAGCAGAGGCACGCCCCCACTCCGCACGACATCGTATTTTCGAGCGACACCTCGCAGGGGATTTGCCTTTCCACCGCATAACGCGCAACGGCTTTCATCATCGGCGTGGGTCCGCAGGTGTAGATAAAGTCGCAAGTCGCAAGTCGCAAGCCGCAAGTCGTAAGTATTGAGTGTTGCGTAACAAAGCCTTTTTCGCCTGCCGAGCCGTCTTCGGTGGTAACGAAAACTTTTCCGTATTTTTCAAATTCGCCCAAAAGCAGTAAATCTTTTGCGCTGCGTGCGCCAAGCAGAAAACTGACAGAAACACCTTTTTTATGCAGTTCCGCGCCCAGAAACAACAAAGGCGCGACACCTACCCCACCGCCAATCAAAAGCGGCTTAAAATCGGCTTTTTCGGGTATTGTAAAAGTATTGCCGAGCGGAAAAACGAGGTTGAGCGTTTCGCCCGCCTGTTTTTCACACATTTTGCGTGTGCCATCTCCCACTTTTTGTACCAAAAGCCAGAGTTCGTTCTTTTCGCGGTCGAAAAAATTGATGGAAATCGGGCGGCGCAAGAAAGTTGTCGGCGAATTATCTACCAAAATTTCGGCAAATTGTCCGGGCAACATCGGCGGAAGCGGCGCATCGGCAGTCAGTTTCAACAGGTGGTAACTGCCGCTCAATGGCTTGTTTTCGCTGACAATCAGGTCAAGTATGTATTTTTTCATTATTCGTTATTATTTTCTGCGCAAAAATAGTGATTTTTGAGGAAAATATTTGATTTTTGAAGAGAAAAACATTATCTTTGCAGCAAAAAATTTGAGGAATGAATCTTGTTGAACAAAAATTAAATCATATTCTGGAACTTTGTAAAAAATACAAAGTCAAAACTTTGTATGCTTTTGGCTCGGTATTGACGGATAAATTTAACGACAAAAGTGATGTGGATTTAATGGTTGATTTTAAAAGAATGCCTTTAAAAATTTATTCCGACAATTACTATGATTTAAAATTTTCTTTTGAAGACCTATTTAACCGCCCTGTGGATTTGCTTGAATATAAGGCACTTAAAAATCCGTATTTAATACGTTCTATCAATCAAAATAAAAAAATATTGTATGGAAGAGAGAATAGGAAAATGGCTGTATGATATTCATTCGGCTATTGAAGAAATAGACAATTATTTTGTTAGCGAGCCAAAAACTTTTTCTAATTTTTGTTCAAAAATGATGTTGAAACGGGCAATAGAAAGAAATCTTGAAATTATTGGCGAGGCAACAAACCGAATTTTGTCAAAAAGTACAGAAATTAATATTTCCAATGCACGGCAAATTGTTAATTTACGCAATTTTGTTATTCATTCTTATGACAGCGTTACAAATGAGCATATTTGGGCGATTGTGATTAACGATTTACCAAAATTAAAAAAAGAAGTTGATGAATTATTGAATGAAAAACCATAAAAGATTTATGATAGACGTGTTAGGTTTTAAAAACCTAACACGTTTTTTTTGAGGAAAATATCTGATTTTTGAAAAGAAATGAAGATTTTTTTCGTAAAACTAAAATTTTATTCATAATTTTGCGCAATTATCATAAAATCAAAAAAAGAACAATGAAAAAACACTATTTTACTATGCTGGTAGCCTTATTCTGTCTGGGCTGCATTAACTTGTCCGCGCAGGAAGAGTATCAACTCGTGTGGCAGGATTTGTTTGACGATGATGCGTTGAACGCCGGAACTTGGAACATCGAAGTTAATGGCAATGGCGGCGGCAACAACGAATTGCAGTATTACCGCGCCGAAAATGTATCGGTGCAAGACGGCTGCCTTGTCCTCACTGCCAAAAAAGAAACGTACAGCGGAAAATCCGTTACTTCGGGGCGTATAAATTCGCTTGGCAAAATGAGTTTTAAACACGGGAAATTGGAGGCGCGTATCCGCCTGCCGCAAACTGCCAACGGCTTGTGGCCCGCGTTTTGGATGCTCGGTAGCGATATTGCAACTAATCCGTGGCCCGCCTGCGGCGAAATTGATATTTTGGAGATGGGCAACAGCAACGGCATCACTGCCGGAACGCAGGATAAACTTTTCAACGGGGCTTGCCACTGGGGCGCATCTTATAACAACGGAAATTATCCAAATTACGCCAAAGCAACAACCAACAGTTACAGTTTGCAAGATGATTTTCACTTATTTACGCTCGTTTGGGACGAAAGCGCAATAAAAATGTATTTGGATTTAGATGTATATCCGTATTATAATATGGCTATCGGTTCGGGAACATCTCCATACAATTATTTTCACAAACCCTTTCATATTCTGTTTAATTTGGCTGTCGGCGGCAATTTCCCGCAAATATGGAACATTGCCGGAATTACCGCACTCAATGCCGACAATGATTATGAGGCAAAAATGTATGTAGATTATGTGAAACTGTACCAAAAAGGTACTTCCGATGAAGAACTGCACATTTCTACAACAAGCCTTAAACCGCTGTCTGACAACGAATCGCATTACAGCATTTTCCCCAACCAAACGAGCGGCGAATTTCAAATTGCCGGACCCGATATTCCCGACTCTGTCAGCATTTTCAATTATGTGGGACAAGTGGTAAAAGTTTTCCGTAACACAGCCGTATGCGATATTTCCGACTTGCCAAACGGCAATTATTTGGTGAAGATAGATAATGAGAAACGTGGGTTGGTGGTTTGTAAGAAATAAAGGTAGGGCTGATAAGTTCTCTGTCATTGCGGGCTTGACCCGCAATCCCGCTCGCGCCGATTTGCAATCGGTGTGTCTAAAATATTAAAGAATTATGAATAAAAAGCAATGTATTAGAGAATTACAACACGCCGATTGCAAATCGGCGCGAGCGGATTGGGTTCCTGGAGGACAAGAGTAAATTATTAACTTGATTCCTTTAAACGCATAAAAACTAAATTGTATATAGTTGAAATTAATGATATATGAAAAATTCATTTGTAAATTTATTTATGCTGCATTAATATGATAAAAATATTTTATAAAAACGATAAAGATGGTTCATTATCATTGGTATTAAAAAAAGAAACCTGTAATTGTTCAATAGTTTTTAATTCATACAGTTTTATTTTGACCGATAATGATAAAATTAATTTAAATGAATTTGAATTATTGGATACAAAACAAATTTTAGTATCGTTAGATGAAATACGCAACAATGAATTTGATGTATTTTATTTTAAGATGAATAATGAATTGATTTTTCAGATTTCTTGGATACCGTATGACAGCCAACAATTGTATGTTTTTGATAAAAGTAAAACATCTCGAATACTAGATAAAACTATTTATGAAGAAGCAATGTTACGCTTTATGAAAGCAGACGAGTATGAGGATTTGTCTTATCCTTTTTGGCGGTAGGTACACCCCGTTGGGCGTAGTCTCCGCTCGCGCGGTTCTGCGAACCGTGCGCCAAAAATAAAACTTCGACAGACCCCAAACCAGCCTGTCGAAGTTTCATTTGTTTTCAATCTTTTTGCTCATTCAATTCCTTCATTCGCTCGTGATACCTTTGCGTTTCCTCGTCCAAAACAGACTGCGCATACTCCACATAGCGGAAAAACTCCTTACTGCCGGGCGTATGTCCCGAAATTTTCCGCACCACGTTTTCGGACATACCCAGCGAAAGCATATTGGTGATTGCCGTACGCCGCATTGTGTGCGCCGTTACCATATCTGCCAGCGTGTGGCAGGTTTTGGTCGATTTGTCTTTGATAGACGTAACACGTTTTAGGAAACGTGTTACGACTGTTTTTTCCGCCCTTTCCGCGTTTCCTGTCAAGCATAAAAAATCATCATAAATAATGATACCGCTCATACAGCGAAAATTCGTACCTTTGCGCAAAAATTTCAGATAAAATGGATAAAACTATAAAATTATCCGACTTGGAAAACGGCTGTTCGGCGGTTATCACCAAAGTGAAAGGCTACGGCGCGTTCCGAAAGCGCATCAACGAAATGGGTTTTATATCCGGCACCACGGTAAGGGTTATCAAAAAAGCACCTTTGCAAGACCCGGTGGAATACGAACTGATGGGCTACCGCGTGTCCCTGCGCCGTAGCGAGGCGAATATGATTGAGGTCGTGAGCGAGGGCGAGGCGCAACATTTATCCGAGAAACCTTTTGAAGGCACGCTGTCCTGCGATGTCGCCGCCCGAAAAGCACGCTCGGAGCAGAAAAAAATAGATGTCGCCCTCGTGGGCAACCCCAACAGCGGCAAAACCACGTTTTTCAACTATGCCACAGGCAAACACGAACACGTGGGCAACTACGGAGGTGTTACGGTGGGAATGAAAACCGCACGACTGCATCACTACGGCTACACGATTAACGTTACCGACCTGCCCGGCACTTACTCAATGAGCGAATACACGCCCGAAGAACTGTACGTGCGCCGTCACCTTTCGGAAACGATGCCCGATGTGGTCATTAACGTGGTTGATGCCTCGAATTTGGAGCGCAACCTTTTCCTCACCACGCAGTTGATTGATATGAACATCAAAGTGGTGCTGGCGTTGAATATGTACGACGAACTCGAAAAGAAAGGCGACACGCTCGACTACAAAACGCTCGGCAAACTGATTGGCATTCCCATCGTGCCGCTTGTGGCGGCAAAGGGTAAGGGCATCGGCGAACTGCTCGACAAAGTGGTGGATTTGTACGAAGAAAATGACAGCGATTTCCGCCATATCCACATCAACTACGGCGAAAAACTGAACACCGCCATTGACCGCATACGCGAGGAAATCAATCAAAACAAAGTTGTGAAAGACCGCTACCACGCGCATTATGTAGCCATCAAACTGCTCGAAAACGACAAAGAATTTTTCAAAGACATTGCCCCGCTCGACACTTCGGGCAAGATAGCCGCCTGCGCCAACCGACAAATTGAAAGCATAGAAAAAGACTACAAAGAACATTCGTCGGCAGTAATTACCGATGCAAAATACGCCTTTATTCGCGGTGCGCTGAAAGAAACTTTTGTGCCGTCATCGGAAAAAATCAATATCAAAAAATACGGCATCGACAGCCTTTTAACGCACCGATGGCTCGGTTTTCCGATATTTTTGTTCTTTATGTGGGCAATGTTTCAACTCACTTTTACGCTCGGTGCCTATCCGCAGGAATGGATAGAAAAAGGCTTTTCACTACTTGGCGAATGGGCACAAAATACAATTCCAGATGGTGCTCTTCGCGACTTGCTCGTTGATGGCGTGGTGGGCGGCGTGGGCGGCGTGTTCGTTTTTCTGCCAAACATCATTATTTTGTTCTTCTGCATCTCGCTGATGGAAGACACCGGCTATATGGCGCGGGCGGCGTTTATTATGGACAGGCTGATGCACAGCATCGGGCTGCACGGCAAATCGTTTATTCCGCTGCTGATGGGTTTCGGCTGCAACGTTCCCGCCATTATGGCAACGCGCACGCTCGAAAACCGCAAAGACCGCTTGCTCACGATGATAATCATTCCCTTTATGTCGTGCAGTGCGCGGCTGCCGGTGTATCTGTTGATGGTCGGCGCGTTTTTTACGGCTTGGCAGGGGCTTGTGCTGACTTCGATTTATGCGGTCGGCATCGTTTTGGCAATTCTCACGGCATTGGTTCTGAAACGCACGTTTAAGGAAAAAGACGTACCTTTTGTAATGGAACTGCCGCCCTACCGCATTCCCACCGTGCGCAACACAACGGTGCATATGTGGAGTAAAAGCGTGCAATACCTCCGTAAAATGGGTACGGTTATCCTCTGCGCCTCAATAGCCGTGTGGGCATTGGGTTATTTTCCGCGTGATGCCCGTTTTTCGCGCGATTTTGACGGTATTATTACCAAAATAGAGAGTAACCCCGCTTTTTCGCAAGAAGAGAAAGAGGCGCAGATAAACGCCCTGCAAGTGGTACAGGAATCGGAACGTATGGAACAGTCCTACATCGGTCGGCTCGGGCATTTTATTGAGCCTGCCATTCGTCCGCTGGGCTACGACTGGAAAATCGGCGTGAGCCTGCTCACCGGTATGGGCGCAAAGGAAATTGTGGTGAGCACAATGGGCGTGCTGTACCAATCGAGTTTGTCCGCTGACGAAAGTTCCGCCGGACTGCAAACGAAATTGCAACAACAGACCTTTACGCGCGGCGCGAAAATCGGGCAAAAAGTATTCACGCCTTTGACCGCTTACACGCTGATGCTCTTTGTGTTAATATATTTTCCGTGTATTGCTGCCGTTGCTGCTATTAAGAAAGAGGGCGGTTGGCGATGGGCGTTTTTCTCTGTGATTTACAGCACAGCGTTGGCTTGGATTGTGGCGTTTTTGGTGTATCGAATTGGGAGTATGTTTTAATATAATATTTGCTCTTTGCGGTAATATTTAACCACAAAGTTCGCAAAGATTTTCGCAAAGAACACAAAGTTTTATCTCTTAATGTATGCAGAATATCGTTGTTATCATCATATTGGGGCTTGTTGCTTTGTATTTTGGGTACAGGGCAGTGCGGCTATTCTCGAAAAAGAAAGACGAAAATGCCTGTAATTGCGGCTGCGAGGGCTGCGAATTGAAAGATGCTTGCAATAAGAAAGTCTAAATTGTGAT
>JAISJU010000014.1 GCA_031261165.1 Prevotellaceae bacterium | reverse complement strand
AAGACCCTGAGCGATTTTCAAACCGGAAAATGTTTTTCCAGACCCGCTGGGGCCTGTAAGCGCAAGCCTTAATTTCGCGGCCCTTCTTTCCGCTTTTCTGAACATGGTAGTTCTCCTTTATGCTCCAATAGAGATTGAAACATTTGGTTGAATTTTAAAAGGGTTATTCCAAAAGAAGCCTTTTATCTCAATATCGTCATATTCTTCACCAAGCCGGATAAACAAGTAGTCCATCATATTTTGCTTGGAGAGGAAATTTTCAATAGCTTCAATATCAGGGAATTTGGGATTCCATTTGATACGATTCCATAACCAGTAGGCGGAACCTGTTTCCATGTCATGCTGATATTGATCTGATGTAGCAAACAAGAGTTGAATCTCCGCCCAGGTTGCCATAGGCATTTTTGAATTGTATATCTCGTCAAAAAAGGCATTTTTCACATTGCCGGAAACACATAAGGCAATATCATTTCTGTAGCCCATAAAACCTCCAATCTTTAAGAAGCCATGTCTGTTATCACTTGTTTTATGCAATATTCAGCATGTTCATATTTTGCTGAAATTAACATTTGACAAGTGTAGCCTGCAATAATATAATCAAACGAATTACTGGATACATAAAAACATATCCAGTAATTCGTTTAAAAGACCCTCCCTTATTAATACTATTTTTATATATTGCGTGAGAATATTCAATTTTACGGCAGGAAATAATATGCAAGAAATAATCTGTATTAGCGCGATTATTGCGCTATTTCTTTTTTTGCGATATTCTAAAACGATGAATAATCGAAGAACATTTGAGTTGCCATATAGCCATATGCGGCGGCGTGTAAAATCTTTGGAGAGAATGAGAAAACATATCGCTGACACTATAAAATCTGAAACAGAAAATTGCCGCAAAAACAAACGAATTGAATTTTCTTATCAGGTGGATTCGAATTTGTTTTCATGTGGACTGTCTGGAATTGATGATATGCAGATTGAAGAAATCATTTTTTCAGCGTGTGAGCAGGAAATTAAAAAGGCGGGTATTGAAGGGAAACCGGAGATCAGTATCAAGAAAAAAGATATTTGTGGGAATATTTGGAGTGTGTATGTGAAATTATTGTAAAATTTTCTATGCAGTCGATGGCACAACTCCTTGCTCCATTTTTTCATCAAGCAACAACACTGCTCTCCGTAATGTTTTCGGGGCAAGATGTGTATATCTTTTCGTCATTGCAAGCGTTGTGTGTCCCAAGAGTTCTGCTACATTATGAATAGGTTCACCACGCATAGCAAGCCATGATGCAAATGTATGCCGCAATGTATGAAAGACTACCCGTTGTCGGGCATCGGATATTTTAACAGGAATTTTTTTGCCTGCTTTATCCAGAATAAATTCACCATTTGCATCCTTGGTAAATTCACCGCTATCATTTAATCCAAGGTCATCAACAACACGCGAATATGTGTCAGAAACCCATCTGCGATGCTTCCCGTTTGTTGCGGGGAAGATCATCTCATTTTTTGGTTGATTTTTATATCGTCTTTCAAACATTTTTTTGATATTCCTTGTGAAGTAAGCATAACGATTTTTTGTGTTTTTAGGGTCACGAATCAAAATCATTTCGTTCTGAAAATCAACGTCACCCCAAGTCAAAGCATGAATTTCGCCTGCCCTCATACCGGAATATAACGAAAGAAGAGCCTCATCATGTATATTTTGGGAATGTTTTGCTAGGCCAGCAAGCAAACTGACGGCCTCATCTTCCCCCAGAAAACGCATCCTCCGGTTATCTTGACGTGGTTTTTTTACAAGTTTTGTCGGCGAATCACCCTGCACATAGCCAAGCGTCGCTGCCCTTGCCCATACTTGAGATATGATAGCCATGATATAACGTACAGTTGCGGCACTTTTTTGTGCGCTTTGCGCGTCCAAAACTATCTTTTCGATTTGCGCTACGCCGATTTCCTGTAAAGGAATATTGCCGAGAGCCGGTTCAATCCATTTTGAATAAAGCCCGCGTTCGCTTTCCATTGTTGTGTTTTTTTTAACAGCTTCTGCCGTTGGTAGATATGAGGTTTTCCAAAAATCGGCAAAAGTGATTGCGCTTTTTTCTTTCAGAAATTGTTCTTGGGCTTCGTCAGCGGCTTTTTTTTCGTTTGCCTTGCGTAGTTCTTTGAGACAACGCGGACCAATACCCATGCGAATATTGTTACGGATTTGTGCCAAAATACTGTATGCTTTTTCAGCGTTCATCCCTTCAGATGCCCAACCTACAAACTCATCCATGACTTTACCATTAACTTTGTAATGTAAATAATACCCCATATCGTGGCGTATGCTGTTGCCGAGTTTGCGGGTTCCATGCAGCCTGTATCGAACGCCGATGTACTTGCTTGGTTTTTCCCACTTGATTGCCATACTGTTACCCCCCTTGATGTGTTGGAGTAGAGATTACCAACAGACAGTCAAGAGGTCAAGAAAATTACCACCATTTTACCACCGCCGAGTCTCAACACAGGTAAAATCAGGTGTATTTATATGAAGGCAAAAACTCAATTTAACAGCGTAAGATTATTAAAAATATCTGTAAAAGAGTGCATCTGTCTGAAAGAATCTGAAAGTGGCTAAAATACTATTACCCTTGGAATGGCATTCAAGAGGTCGTCGGTTCAATTCCGTCCAGCTCCACCAAAAATTTCAAGGGGTTACGGAAAAACCGTAAGCCCTTTTTTCATTGGCGGCTTACCTCTAAAAGCATACTTTTGGGAACATTTAGTTATTTTTTGTATATCTACGATTGACAAGTTGACTCACGATGTCATCGTCATTCTTAGAGTTTAGAAGAGCAAGTAAAAATTTTGTTGTATTTGTCAGTCCGATATAGCAGTGTTTCATCCTAGGTCTGTTCAGGTTCTTCTTCGTTAT
>JAISJU010000225.1 GCA_031261165.1 Prevotellaceae bacterium | reverse complement strand
ATATTTTCTGGATTGCTTCGTTCCTCGCAATGACGGGCTGCACAGCGTTTGTATGTTGCACCGAACAATGTAAGTGCCGTCATTGCGAGGTACGAAGCAATCCAGAAAATATAACATTAGAAAATTATCTTTACTTACATTGCTGTTATCAATTTCCATCTTGTTCTACTTTTCTCACAATGTCTTAAACTCATACCTTTCTCCCAGCAACCACTCCACCGCTCTCGGCATCGCATATCGCATATTCTTTTCCGCTTTCAGTGAGTCGTGGAAGACGATGAGCGAGCCGTTGCGGGCATACTTTTTGACGATGTTCAGCACCTTTTCGGGGTGCAGTGTGGCGTTATAGTCGCGGGTGATGACGTCCCACATCACGATTTGATACCTGTCTTTCAGGCATTTGTATTGTTTGAAACTCAAATGTCCGTGCGGCGGGCGAAACAGGCGGCTGTCAATGTATTCGGCTGCCGTATCCACGTTGTCGATAAAAGTTTCGTAGTCCCACTGCGAGCCGGCGATGTGGTTAAACGTGTGGTTGCCCACCGCGTGTCCTTCGGCTTTCACGCGCTCGAAAACGGCGGGGTACTTGCGCACGTTGTCGCCCACGCAAAAAAACGTGGCTTTGATGCCGAAATGATTTAAAACGTCCAACACCCAAGGTGTTACCTCAGGTATTGGTCCGTCATCAAAGGTCAAATATATGGTTTTCTTGTCCGTTTCTTTTCGCCAAATCGCTTGAGGATACAAACGGCGAAGAAAAGACGGTGTCCGCTCTATAAACATTCTGATAAAATGTGATAAACATAGATAAAACGGATAAATGCTGCGCGATAAATTTTTATGCCAATCACGAATTGAAAATGTGTTTTTTGCCCGATAGGGCATTCATATCAATAGAAAAAAATACAAATGGGGTCTTTTTCTCCGTAGGAGATACATAAAATAGTGAGAGTGAATGTCCTACGGACATTTTGACAAAATAACAATATTGTCATTCTATTGATATGCAAGTCCTAATGGACTAATTAAACCCGTGATTAGCATTTTGGTCTTTTTTTATCGCGCGTCATTTATCTTTTTTAATAATTTTCCGAAAAACCGCCGGTATTTCTCAACAGGTTGTATTGCCGATAATAATTCTCAAAATTCTTCTCATACTTTTCAAACAGTGTCTTGTCGTGTTTTTCGAGTATGGAAAGTCCCTGCTGATAAGTGCCGAGATTGCTTCTGATGTCGTTGTTGCTTTGCGTGTCGAGCGCACTGACGGCTTGGTCGCGGTTGAGGTTGAAAAACCAGGTCAGCGTTTTGTCCGTTTTTTCCATCAATTCCGTAATCACATCTTCGGCTTTTGCTTTCTCGCCGAGTTGGTAGTACAGGTCGGCGTAAGAAATCATATAAATGGAAGACGGTACGGTGTTTCGCGGAATCACTTTCATTGCATAATCAAGCGTTTCGAGGGCTTTGTCCTTTTTGCCTTCCCGCAAAAGTTTTTCCGCCAACTGCCCGAAGAGCATACGCGAAGTATTGTACATACTCATATTGGTCGGGTCTAAATAAATGCGCGGATTTTCCACATTGCCCCAACGGAATTTATGCACCATATTTTCGTACATCAAATCGGCGTCAATCTCGTTGCCCGAGTTTTGGCGAACAGGCAGAATGCGCCGCGCCAAGCCCTCGTTGCGGGAGTAACCGCGCAAGCCGAGATTAGCCTCATCGCCCACCGTGATAGCATAATAAACAGGGCGTTCCCAATTATTGCCGTTCAGCAGTTCCAAAATGGCGTATTCATTTTTAATAATGCGGTTGCCTAATTTTATCGGTACAACCGGCGCAATATTGCCGTATTCGCTCGGTTTTACGCTCTGCGTTTTGATAATCTGCGCCGTGTCGATGGTCAGATACAGGTTTTGCGAAGGCATATAGTTATCGCCCGAGCGGTCTTTGGCACGGGGGTCGTTGCTGTTGTAAAAGTCGAGTGCCTGCCCGAGTTCTATGGGTTTGTCCACCAATGCTTCGTTAATCGGGCTGCCTGCTGTGTTCACTGCACCCACAGTGCGCGTGTTGTCGGCATATTTGTCGCGGCTGATGTTTATCGGCAGGGCTTCGGACTCATAATATTGCCGTTTCATTTGGTCAATATACCAGTCCGTTTGCAGATACGAAAGGTTGCACACGCGCACGTCTGTACGAATGCCCTCTACTTCCTGCGCATACCACAGCGGGAAAGTGTCGTTATCGCCCATTGTGAAAATAACGGCGTTCGGCGCACAAGTGATTAAGTAATTGTATCCGAAATCGGCACAGGCGCGGCGCACCGAGCGGTCGTGGTCGTCAAAGTTTTCGGACAGCATCAGCGCGGGAACGCCCAATGCTGCTACCGTAGCCACCGCCGCCGCAACGGTTTTATTCACTTTCGCTTTTTCAAGTAATTTGATAATGCCCAACACGCCGAAACCAATCCAAATGGCAAAGGCATAGAACGAGCCTGCGTAGGCATAATCGCGCTCACGCGGCTGGTAGGGCGGTTGATTCAGGTACAGCACTATCGCAATGCCGGTCATAAAGAAAAGCAGGAAAGTTACCCAAAAACTTTGTTTGCCCTGTTTTCCGCCGCAGAGTTGGTAGAAAATGCCGACAATGCCCAGCAGCAACGGCAACAGGTAATATTTGTTATGCCCTTTGTTGTTTTCCATATCGGGCGGCAAGTTTGTTTGGTCGCCCACGAGAGCGTTATCAATAAAGTTGATACCGGAAATCCAGTTGCCGTTTTGCACCTCGCCGTGTCCCTGAATATCGTTTTGCCTGCCCGCGAAATTCCACATAAAATATCGCCAGTACATAAACCCGACTTGGTATTTAAAGAAATACTGCAGGTTTTCGCCGAAAGTTGGTTTGTTGATAACCATTTGCCGCCCGCATTTGTCGTAAGGCACATTTGTTCCTTCGATGTTTGCCCACATTTTATAGCCTGCAATGTGGTTGGGTTGCGAACTGTACATACGCGGGAAAATGGTGCAAAGTTCTGGCGCATAGACGTATGAAGTCCTTTTGCCTGTGTTGATATAGCGGTCTTTTCCGCTCTCAGCGGTATCTTTAATCCAAATCGTTTCGCCTTCGTCCGATGCCGGAACGCAATATTGTCCACGCGGTTCCCATTTCAATTCCGAATTGTAATATTGTCCGTAAATAAGCGGCGTTTCGCCGTACTGCTCGCGGTTGATGTAACTTTTCAGTGCAAAAACATTGTCGGGCGAGTTTTGGTCCATCGGCGGTTTTGCCATCGAGCGGATTATTGTAACCGTATAACTTACATAGCCGATAAATATGACCGTAAGGGCTATCACAATCAAGTTTGCCCAACGCTGATTGATTTTGTTTTTTATCAAGAAGAATATCAAACCTCCTATAATGACAATCGGCAGCAAATAGCCGTTACCGATAAACGGAATGCCCAAAATAATAATGGACAATGCAAATGACAACGACATTCGGATGTAACTCACGGCTTTATAACTTTCAAAAATTGCCCACACGAGGATTGCCAGCGTTAGCGCAACATATATCAACGCGCCCGAGTTGTAAGAAAATCCGAGCGTATTGACAAAGAACAAGTCAAACCAGCCTGCCATTTCGATGGAGCCGGGGATAAAACCGAACATCATCACGCCCACAATTGCAAACGAGGCAAGCAACGCCAAAATAACGCCTTTGGGAGTAGTATTGAATTTTTTAAAATAATATACCAGCACAATCGCAGGAATGGTCAGCAAGTTCAACAAATGGACACCGATAGAAAGTCCTGTGAGATAGGCAATAAAAATCAGCCAACGGTCGGAATGCGGCTCATCGGCAACGTCTTCCCATTTCAAAATCGCCCACACCACCACAGCGGTAAATAGCGATGAAAAGGCATATACCTCGCCCTCAACCGCCGAAAACCAAAAGGTATCCGACCACGTGTAAGCCAACGCGCCCACTGCGCCCGCACCGAGAATGCCGATGAGTTGTGCAAGGGACATTTCGCCGTCTTTTTTCACCACGATTTTACGCGCGAGGTGCGTGATTGTCCAAAAAAGGAACAAAATCGTCAGTGCGCTGAACGTAGCCGACAACGCATTTACCATCATCGCCACGTGTGCGGGGTCGGAGGCAAAAAGTGTTGCCACGCGCCCGAAAATCATAAAAAACGGTGCGCCGGGAGGGTGTCCCACGTCTAACTTATACGCGCACGAGATAAACTCGCCGCAGTCCCAAAAACTCGCCGTAGGCTCAATGGTCAGCAGATAAGTAACCAAAGCCACAGCAAAAACCGCCCAACCGGCGATATTATTTGCGATAGTAAATTTCTTCATTTTTTCTATAAAAATATAAGACGTGCAAAGGTAGTTATTTTTTGTAATTGATAACGCAAGAATTGCAATAAAATTATTTGACAGCAATCTTTTTGAAAAAAATATTTGTTTTATCAATTGAAAGTCTTAACTTTGCAACTTCTTTTTTTGAAAAACCTTAACCCCTAAATAATTATGAAGATTTACGACAAATTCATTGCCTTTCTGGCAAAAATTGCCAACCAGAAGAGCATTTTTATTCTTACCGGCATAGCCTCAACGCTATGGTTCCTTTTGCGCGTAATACCAAAACCGCAACGCGCCACTTATCCCTGTATGCGTGCCGCCGCGCCGCTAATGTCGGCGTTTGTGTGCTACATTCTTTCCTTTTTCGGCATTCTCGGCTCATTTAAACTTCTCAAACTGAATTTGAAACGCGCTAAATATGTGCCTGCGCTTGCTTGCGTGGGGGTGTTTGTTTTGGCTTTGGTGGTGTTTAATGTGCAGAGTACGCGGGAAAGTTGGGCAGAAGACAGAAGCACAAGCGAAGTTAGTGGCATTAACTTGAAAACAGATGCAGAATTGATAGCCGAGCATACTAATTCTGGTTTTAATGCAGTAATGGGAACAGCAAAAGGAATTACAGGCGCGGAAGGGCGTGTGGCGTGGGTATGGAACAATAATGCGACTTGGAACAGTTTGCACGAACAAAAAAATGCGACAACAGGCGATTACTTTTATTGGCAATCGGCAGCAAACGACCAATATGTCATTGACCGTATGTTTACTACCGGTGTGCTGAATGTTGCCAATCAAACAGACGGTGATATTGTAGCGGCGTGGAATAAAATATTTGAATATTTCAACACTGACAGAGCAAGTAAAAATTTTTCAGGCGATAATTACACAAGTGGTGCAGGTTATCAAACAGGCGAGATGATTTTTATTAAAACAAATTACACTTCACAGGAAAGAAATGCCGGTGATGATAAAGATTATCAAACAATGAATGCCCCAAAAGTAACTTCAAATACCGGCAATACAAATGCAGATGCCTCTAATATTGTAGAAAGCAATCCTTTTACGGTAACGGCGTTATTAAGACATTTAGTAGAATATGCAGGTGTTGCCGAGGGAGATATTTACATTGGCGACCCCATCAGAAGTTGGCCCGCTGACGATGCCGAATACATTAAAGCAAGGTATCCGGGCGTTCATTTAATAGGAGAAGGTGGAACGGCAGGAACAAGAACGATTGAAGCGCGTACTACAGGCAGTGGCAATGTACTGAAACATAATGGTGCATATATGAAAGAAGTAGATAATGGTTATCCGGGAGCATACACGAGTAATTACATCAGACAAGAAAATATAGAAGGACACGTTCAAGCCGCAAAATATATTTTTAATCTTCCTGTATTGAAAGCGCACGAGTCCGGTGGTATTTCCGCTTTGGCAAAAAGTTTTTACGGTTGCCACGCACAATCAACAGCAAAATATTATCACGCAACAATGTACGGTTATTGGGCTAATCCCAATCAATCGGATAACCAAAATTATAAAAGATACAGGGCTTTTGTCGATTTAATGGCAAGCAAATATTTGGGACAAAAAGTTGTATTAAATATTGTTGATGCTTTGTATAGCGGTGCGGGTTGGAATGGCAGGAATGTAAAATGGGCTACGGCACCTTTCAACAATGATTATCCATCGTCTGTTTTTATGTCCTTAGACCCCGTGGCTTTGGAATCTGTTTGTTTTGACTTTTTGCGTGGAGAATATACCAGTAATTCGGAAATATGGAAATTAAGATTTCCGCATTATAACGGCTGCGATGACCATATACACCAATTAGCAGAGCCGGCTTATAGACCTGACCAAAAGTATTTTGTAGATGGCGCAAGCAATACGATTGGTGTAAATGCTTCAACTTCTTATAACTATAATCCCGATGGCGACAAAAAATTTGATTATTCACTCGGCGTACACGCGCATTGGAACAGTGCAACAAAATCCTATCCTGCAAACAGTATTGATTTGGTAAAAATATTAACTACTGACGATGAAGATGTCATTGTCAATAAACCCACCAAAACCGATGAAATTCCTGTATATCAAGCCTCTTCGGCTATCAGTATTGACGGTGATGGCAAAGAAATATCTTGGACGGCACAAAACTGGAAAAGTATGAACTTCCGCTGGTTAAACAAAGGCGGCGGTACAGGTACGGACTATCCTGCCACTTTCAAAGCATACGACACGGAAAACAATCCGAAAAACTATGTGGGTATGTATAAATACCTTTGGAATCAAACAAACAAAGAACTTTATGTGCTGGCAAAAATAAAAGATGATGTATTTGTTCCTGCACCAGACGCAAGCCCGGACTTAACTAATTATTGGAAAGCATACGATATTTTGGAACTTTTTTTTGCGCCAACTGCCAAAACCGGCGACCACGAAAAGAATGACAACGGTTATGCGCCGCATATTACAGCAAACGCATCTTATTCTGTTAATCACGCCATTGATGTAAATACAGGCGGAACAGCCGAAGACCGCGGCATTGGCAACGGAAAATTGATAAAAGTCGCCGCAGTGAAAAAAGTGGGTGATTATTACTATTGGGAAATTGCGGTAGATGTGAGTGCAGTAGCCACCACCATCGCTAATAATACGACTGCCAAATTCAGTATGGCATATAACGATATTGATGACACTTCGGTTACAGACAACAGCCGCACCGGACAATATGGTTCGGTTTATTTGACAGGAACCGACCGCCCCAATCCATTTAAAGAAATTGTTGCGATAGGAACAATCAAGTTCCAAACGGCAGTGCAACCTGACGAAACGGAAACGCCGCCTGTCTTGCCCACTTGCGAAGACAAACTCCCCGACACACAGCGCAGCATTTGCGCCACACGTTCAGGCAATTCAATATCGCTTTCTCTCAATAATTCGGAAGACTACTTTGAATTGATAAAAGTAACTAAAAAAGGTGTTACTACGGTGCATTACGAAAAAGATGAAACGGCTGCGCTTGATAAGATTAATTTCACTAACGGTGAGTTGCCTGTTACAATAGAAATTTGTACGCACAATTATAAATTGATTAAGAAATTCTGGTAAAAATCATCATTTAGACAACAAAAAAACGCAATTCCAAATGGTTTTGCGTTTTTTGCTTGAAAAAATCGTACCTTTGCCATTCAAAAAAAGAAACTATGGAATCCTTCATCATAAAAGCCCTGCAACTAATCCTAAGCCTCTCCATCCTCGTGGTAATGCACGAATTGGGGCATTTCGCATTCTCAAAACTCTTCCGAGTGCGGATTGAAAAGTTTTACCTGTTTTTCAATCCATCATTTTCCCTTTTCAGAATGAAAAAAATCGGCGGGAAGTGGCGATTTAAGTGGTTTTCGCGCAACGACAGCAATGTGCGCCGCCGCTACAACTACGAGGGCAACGAGATAGAAGAAGTTATCCCCGCCGAGCAACTGCCCGCCGATAACTGGAAACGATACCCCGAAACAACGGAATGGGGCATCGGCTGGCTGCCTTTGGGCGGGTATGTGAAAATCGCCGGAATGATAGACGAGTCCTTCGACAAAGAGCAGTTACAGCAGTCCGCCCAAACGTGGGAATATCGCTCGCAAAAAACGTGGAAACGCCTGTTGATAACGACAGGCGGCGTGTTGGTTAATTTTGTGCTGGCGTTGGCGATTTACAGCGCGGTGCTTTTCGCGTGGGGCAATTCCTATGTCGAAATGCGCGACACAGCAATGCAGTTTTCAGAAACGGCTCTGAGTGAGGGTTTTCGTAATGGCGATTGCATTATTGCTGCCGATGGCAAAGACTTGGGCAGGTTTTCCGAAAACGCCATTTTGTCGGTGTTCGAGGCAGAAACGGTAACGGTTTTGCGCAATGGCGAAACAATCACGTTGCCAATGCCCAAAGGCGGTTTGATAAAACTTGCTATGCAACAAAAACAGAAGGCATTGATGTCGCCCTACCTGCCAGCCGTTGTGGATAGCATAATGCCCGATGCGCCCGCCGCCGCAGTTATCAAAAAAGGCGACAAATTTTTGGTAGTAGAAAAAGATACGATACATACTTTTTCCGAATTACGGAACTTTTTATCGAAAAACGACAAAAAAAGCAGTATTTCGGCAATCGTGCTACGGGGAAACGATACACTTTTGCTCGATATTCCACTGGATGACAAAGGGTTAATCGGTTTTGCACCGCAAAAAATCATTATTCCCAAAACGGAAACTTTCGACTTTTGGCAATCCATTCCCGCAGGTATTGATTACGGCATTGAGACATTGGCGTTTTATGTCCATCAATTCAAATACCTTTTTACCAAAGATGGTTTGTTAAGCCTCAGTGGTGTTGGTGGTTTCGGTAGTAGATTTGCGCCGGTGTGGGATTGGATGTCCTTTTGGGAAAATACGGCGTTTCTCTCTATCATTCTGGCATTTATGAATATTCTCCCCATTCCCGCGCTTGATGGCGGACACGTACTGTTTTTGCTTTACGAAATGATTTTCCGCCGCAAGCCGAGCGACAAATTTCTGATTTATGCCCAAACAGTGGGAATGATTTTGCTGCTCGCTTTGGTACTTTATGCCAACGGAATGGATTTTGTGCGGGCGATATTTTAGGGGAACGCAAAAAACGCAAATTTTCGCAAAACTTTCTATTTGGTAAAAGAATTTGCGAAAATTTGCGTTTTTTGCGTCATTTGCATTCAAGAAAATCTGCGTTCAAGAAAACAACTAAAACACCACACTCTCGTTGTTAGGCAATTCGGAAAGTTTCTTTACCGTATTGATTTCCAAGAAAGTAGTGCCGCCGCCGATGCCGTTGTTGCCGCTCAAATAAGACACATAATCGTCTTCGGTAATCCATTTCTTTGCCAGCATAATTTTGAGTGTTCCCAACAGATATTCACGCGGGTTTTTTTGCTTTTGATAGAGCGGAAAAACGCCGTATGATAGTGCCAAAAGTCGCATTGTAGGCTCGTTGTAGCAAATTGCCAACACCGGATTTTTGCCGCGATATGCCGCCAAAGTTCGCGCGGTTTTGCCGGTTACGCTGTCGGTTATCGTAACTTTTGTACCGATTTTCTCGTTTGCCTCCACCGCCGCTTTTGCCAAAAACGAAGTGGTGTCGATTTTTTCTTCCTTATAACTAATGCGAATGTCGTTGTCGGACAATTTGGTTTTTTCCGCCTCTTCCGCTACTTTTGTCATCGTGCGCACCGCCTCCACAGGATATTTTCCATACGCCGTTTCGCCGCTAAGCATCAGAGCATCAGTGCGGTAGTAAATGGCATTGGCAATGTCGGTAATCTCGGCGCGGGTGGGGCGCGGATTTTCAATCATCGAATGCAACATCTGTGTTGCCACGATAACCGGCTTGTGCGCTAACACGCATTTTTTTATCAAAATACGCTGAATGCCGGGAATTTTTTCCTGCGGCACTTCTATGCCCAAATCGCCACGGGCAACCATTATGCCGTAAGCATTTTTAATAATTTCGTCAATATTATCCACGCCCTCCTGATTTTCGATTTTGGCAATGATTTTGATGGGGCTTTTATGCTCGGCAAGTATTTTTTTGATGTCGTGAATATCCTGTTTGTTGCGCACAAAGGAGTGGGCGATAAAATCCACCTCTTTTTTAATTGCGTAGTGAATATTGTCAATATCTTTGGTGGTCAGTGAGGGCAAATTGATGCGCACACCCGGCACATTCACGCTTTTGCGGCTGCCGAGTTCGCCATCGTTCAAAATCTCGCAAACAAGACAATCCGCCTGTTTTTCAACAACTTTCAACTCAATTTCGCCATCATCGAAAAGAATATCATCATCAATTTTCAGGTCTTTGACAAAGTTCGGATAATTGACAAAGATACAATCCGCGTTCGTCAAGCGGTCGGGATTGCCTATGATTTTAATTTTATTGCCTGTGCGCAACGACAGTTTTCCGTCACCCTCAATGGCAGTGGTGCGGATTTCGGGACCTTTGGTATCTATCAAAATGCCGATTTTGTTCGACACCGCGCGTACATTATCTATAATTTTGTCGAAACCTTCGGGCGTAAGATGCGCCGAATTGAGGCGAACTACGTTAA
Source organism: Prevotellaceae bacterium (assembly GCA_031261165.1). Taxonomy (GTDB): domain Bacteria; phylum Bacteroidota; class Bacteroidia; order Bacteroidales; family Paludibacteraceae; genus JAISJU01. The sequence goes on along the minus strand of JAISJU010000225.1, from coordinate 5,314 downwards.
TTCCCTCATCATAAAGTTGTTGCAAAAAGGGAATATCGCAACGTTTGTCCGAAATGGTGGCTACTATTTTTGTGTGTTTCATAATTTTTTATTTTTTGAATGTAGATGACACATTATTTTTTGCGAGAATTTGCGCAATTTGCGTCATTTTCGTTCTATGAGATATTGCAAAGCAAGTTTGTAGGAATTTAAGCCGAAACCGGCAATAACGCCCGCGCAAACCGGCGACAGATAAGAATAATGCCGAAATTCTTCGCGCTTGAAAACATTAGATATATGCACTTCTACAACAGGCGTTTTGATAGCGGCAATGGCATCGGCTATCGCCAGAGAAGTGTGCGTGTAAGCACCGGCATTCAGCACAATGCCATCGTATGAAAAATCGGTTTCGTGCAGTTTGTTGATGATTTCGCCCTCGCTGTTCGATTGGAAATATTCCAATTCAATGCCTTTCAATTCTTGTTGCAGCACGGCAAAAAAATCTTCAAAAGACTGATTGCCATACACCGAAGGCTCGCGTTTGCCGAGCAAATTCAGGTTAGGACCGTTGATAATGATAATCTTTTTCATCGCCTCAAAAATTTTCGACAAAGGTAGTGATTTTTTCGTTTGTATGCACAAAAAAACTACAAGTCTTTGCGGGCTTGTAGTTATTTGGCAGTTTTAGGTACAAGTTGTGAAAACTTTGTGTCAGAGGGCTATTGCTTTTGTCATTGCGGGCTTGGTTACTGAGCGCAGTCGAAGTATGACCCGCAATCTCCTAAAAATGGGGTTTTCTACTCTTCTGGATTATTTTTGTGATATTGATAAAGCAATTCCCTGCGCATTTCTTCTAATTCTTTTCTTTCTTGTTCTTCTCGTTTTCTTTCATATCTTTCTTGTTGTTGCCTATTATATCTTTCATATTTTTCTGAGTTAGGTGTATTCATATCGCTTATACAAGTTCCAATCATAACGATAACAAAAATGACAATGAATGCAATCCAACAACCGGGATTACTATTGTATTTTTTCTTGTAATCGTCTTTATATCTACTATATTTATCCCATAAATTTGAATTTTGACTACAATGTGGGCATTCTACTTTCCCGCCTATCGGTATGTATAATTTTGTATGACACCCTGTACATATTGCTATTGTTTTAAAGTGTTGGATACTTAAAACATATTTTTCGTCTAATTTTAAAACATAACACGCCGAATTTAATAGCATCTTTGCCTTATCAGAATTATCCAATACTGTTTGCAAGTCTCGTGCAACCGCCGAAGATTTAATATTATTATTAACATTGCCATTTGAATATTCTAAATTAAAGGTATAACTTTTACGATTACCAAGTGCCTTAAAATCTGTTTCTTTTAATTGAATATATTGTACTGTTTGATGAGCAAGTTTGAGTTTTGAAACAATCAAATCAAGATTGCTTTGCCAATATTCTATGTATTTGCCGCCTGTTATTTTCATATTAGATTTATTTTAAGAAATCTATAGTTGTGCCATCTTCAAAACTATAACTAATATCGCCTTGTTTTGGATTAAATACAACATCCATCAATCCTTTGTTGGCACCGTAAACTATATATCCATAACTATCTTTTTGGATATTTCTTATTTTGAAAGTCTTTAACACAGTATTTCTTCCATTTATATATCCTTTAAATACTATTGATTTGTTATTAAAATCAATAGTATGTTCACAAGTTTCATATTTAGTTCTTTCTGTACCTGTATTGGCATTGTATGTGATTGATTGAGTTGTCTTTATGTTGAAAACTTGTGAAAAAGCACTTAATCCGCAAAACAGAAAAAACAATAAAAGTAAATTGATTTTTTTCATAATTATTCCCTTTCAAATATTAGATTAATGAAACAGTAGAGCCTTCTCTGGCAAATAAATGGGGGTAGTTTTTTGTTCGCCCGTGAATCTGAAAAGGTATAATTTCAGAGCCGTCTTTTTTCTCGTACCAACCGTTTTTGTTCAATTCGTTGGCAATTTCAGTCGTTGTCATAGAGCGACCTTTTTCTTGTAATAATTTTACGATTGCTTCGTGTAATGTCATTGTATTTTTGTTTTACGTCTGCCTTTTTCAGACTTTAAGTTTTAGTAAAAAAATAATTTTGCAAAAATCCGCAAAAAAACTTCATTTTCCTATTTGATATAAGAATTATTTATTACTTTTGCGACTAAATTATTACAATTATGACTGATAAAATAGGAAACAACATCAGGCGTTTTCGTGAGTTAAGAGGCTTTTCACAAGAGTATATGGCTCACGAATTGGGACTTACGCAATCTTCTTATGGGAAAATTGAGCGTGAGGCAGTAAAACTTACCATTGAGAAACTGCAACGTATTGCAGAAATTTTGGAAGTGGATTTGGCTAATTTGATAAATACAAAAAACCAAAACATCTTCAATATGTATAATAATCAGACTGCCAACGGTTTTATAGAGCATCAGCACCTCGAAACCAAAGAGGCATACCAAAAAGTTATTCAAACATTGGAACAGGAAAATGCGCATCTGAAAGGAGAAATCGTTTATTTGCGAGATTTAGCAAAAAAATAAGAATTAGAAAGGTCGTACCAATCCGACTGTTGCTACATTATATAATATGAGTCAGGTTTTGGGTGTAAAGTTGATAGACATTGTGGATATTGAGGCGTAAAATTCATTTTGCTGTTCCGAAAAAAATAATTATTTTTGCGGTATCAAAATTTAAATATCAGAAAAATTATGACAACAGCCGCAAAGCGGGTACAAGAAAAAATATCGTGGGGCTTGCCAAGCCAAACCGAAACGTCATTGGAAGATTTCAGAACAATGATTGCAGAGGCAGAACGCGGCACGGGTTATACTTTTGACGAATATACCAATAAAGTAAATCAATGGCTACGCAACAATCTGTAATCATAAAACTACAACCATCTCGAAAAAATTAATATCATTATGAACAAAAATAAATTGCTGAACATTATCATCAAAGAAATTCAAGAGTTGGAAACCGCCGTCAAAGGCTTTTCCGACAAAATTGATAATCTTAAAAATCTGGTGGAACTTTTGCAGGAAGAAGAAACCGCAGAAGTTAAGGAAGAAGTTACTGAGGTTAAAGAAGAAGTTATTGAAGTTACAGAAGTTAATGCAGAAGAAGTACCTGCTGTTGCTGAGCCTGTTGTTGAAATAATTGTAGAAAAAGAGCCTGAAAGGGTGGTGGAAACTCCTGTAACTTCAACAATTTCCGTAACTTCTGTAACTTCCGTTGCAACAAAAACCATTCTTGCGGATACGATAAAAACCACTTCGCTGAACGAGAAACTGTCGGAAAAGGCGAGCAGGTCGCTCGACAAAGCATTGAGCAACCAGAAAATCACGGATTTGAAGAAAAGCATCAGTTTGAACGACAAATTCCGTTTTCAACGCGAAATTTTCGGCGGAAATGCAGCATTGCTTAACCAAACGCTTGACGCTTTGAACGAAATAAGCGATAAAGGAGAGGCAACGGAATTTTTGGCGGACTTGAATTTGGATAGCGAAAACGCGACTGTTGCGGCGTTTTTGGAACTAATCAACAGAAAATTTATATAAGAGCCAGGAAACAAGAATCAAGAGCCAAGACTTTGCGGTCTTGTTTCTTGGCTCTTGATTCTTGCATCTAAAATATAGTGTCTAAAAAAAATGGGAAAACTCTTTGTTGTGCCAACGCCGGTTGGAAATTTGGAAGATATGACCTTCCGCGCCATCAGAACACTGAAAGAAGTGGATTTAATTCTTTCGGAGGACACGCGCGTAACCGGCTTTTTGCTCAAACATTTCGGCATCGAAACGAGAATGCAGGCACACCACAAATTTAATGAACACAAAACCGTTGCCGGCATTGCGGAAAGGATAAAAGGCGGGCAAAACATTGCGCTTGTGTCCGATGCAGGTACGCCCGCAATTTCCGACCCGGGCTTTCTCGTGGTGCGCCAATGTGTGGAAAACGGCGTGGAAGTGGAATGCTTGCCGGGTGCAACGGCTTTCGTTCCCGCGCTCGTGGCATCGGGCTTGCCCAACGATAGATTTTGTTTCGAGGGTTTCCTGCCGCAAAAGAAAGGACGGCAGAAACGTTTGCAAGAATTGAAGGAAGAAACGCGCACAATGGTATTTTATGAGTCCCCGTTCCGCGTATCACGTTTATTAACAGAACTTTGTGAAGTTTTCGGCGGCGAAAGGCAGGTGTCCGTTTCGCGCGAAATTTCCAAAATTCACGAGGAAACACGGCGTGGAACGCTCGAAGAATTATGCAATTATTATAATTTAACACTTCCGAAAGGAGAATTTGTGATAATTCTTGCAGGAATGAAAATTTAACCATATATTTGTAGCGCAATTTTTTAATGAAAATCATACATATATAATAATTAAAACAAAACTCAAATGAAAAAAGTTATTTATCTTAGTTTCGTGGCAAGCGTTTTACTGTTAAACTCTTGCGGAGAATCGGCAAAGTTTCAGGCTTTGCAAAATTCCAAAGATTCATTACAATACGTTCTGAATCAAAAGGATAAAGAGGCAAACGAATATCTGACACTTATCAATCAGATAGACGAAAACTTTGAAAAAATCAAAGCAGCCGAAGGTCAAATTACCGTTGTGCAAGAGGGCGCAAACCCCACTTTGCACGAAAAAGCACAGGCAAATATCGACTACATCACCAAGTTGATTGCCGATAACAAAGCCAAGATTGCAGAGTTGCAAAAGTACAAAAACAGTGTTGGTGCATTGCAAAGCAGTGTTAATAAATACAAAAAGCAACTTGAAGAAAAAGAGGCTTTGATTGCAGAACTGCAAGCACAGTTGGCTGAAAGAGATGCCAAAATCAAACAACAGGACAGCACTATCATCGCGCTGAACTATGATTTGGGCAACCTGACCGCTGCCAAACAGCAAGTGGATAACGTGGCTATTTCGCAAGATGCCGAATTGAACGCCGCTTATTACCTCTTCGGAACGCTCAAAGACCTGAAAAACAAAGGTGTGAACATCAAGAAAAGCGACTTGAGGAAAAACGGCTTTACGCAAATTGACATTCGCGATGTAACTTCGCTTGACTTGGGCGGTAAAAAAGGCACCGTGTTGAGCCTCCACCCGAAAGGCTCGTACAAAATCAATGTAGTGGATAAAAAAGCAACGCTCGAAATCATCGACCCTGCTGAATTTTGGAGTATTACCCGCTACTTGGTGGTAAAAGTGAAGAAATAAAAAGTGATTAATAATTTATGGGAAAAACCGGGCAGGAATGTTCGGTTTTTTTTATCAAAGAGGCTTTGTC
>JAISJU010000188.1 GCA_031261165.1 Prevotellaceae bacterium | reverse complement strand
AAGACAGCAAATTGTTGCAAAAGCGCGAAAACAAACTGTACGCGAATGTAGATAAAGACGAGAAAATTTTTAAACAAAAGGTGCAAAGTTATTATTCTTTGCGTTGCGTGCCGCAGATTTTGGGTGCGATTTACGATGAGGTTGTCAATGCGGAAACGGTGATAATCAATGAGTTTAACTCGGCTTGCGACAATCCGATTATCGACCCTGTGAGCCGAAATGTGCTGCACGGTGGGAATTTTCACGGCGATTACGTTTCGTTTGAGATGGACAAGTTGAAAATCGCTGTAACGAAACTGACAATGCTGATTGAAAGGCAGTTAAACTATCTTTGCCACGACCGCATTAACGAAATTTTGCCGCCCTTTGTCAATATGGGCGTTTTGGGCTTGAATTACGGTTTGCAGGCAGCGCAATTTACTGCTACCAGCACAACGGCAGAATGTCAGACGCTTTCGTTCCCGAATTATGTGCATAGCATACCAAATAACAATGATAATCAGGACATTGTGAGTATGGGAACGAACTCGGCGTTGATTACCAAAACGGTAGTTGAAAATGCTTTTCAGGTCATTTCCATTCATTTTATGGCTTTGGCACAGGCAACAGATTGTCTAAAGTTTGAAGAAAAATTATCTTCCGAAACGAGAAAAATGTATAAAGAAATACGCAAGATTTTCCCTGTTTTGATTGGGGATAGAACGCATTATCAGGAAATAGAAAAGATAAAAGAATTTTTAAAAAGGATTTGAGATATGCGATTATGCGACTTGCGAAAGAGTCGCATATCGAATGTCGCAAATCACATATCGCATAAAATATGAAATACGCACTTGTAACAGGTGGCTCGCGCGGAATTGGGCGGGCAATTTGTATCAAATTAGCCGAAATGGGTTTTTCGGTGTTGGTGAATTATCAGTCGAACAAAGCGGCTGCCGAAGAAACAAAATTGTTGATTGAAGAATGCGGCGGAACGGCAGAACTTTTGCCTTTTGATGTGGCAAACGGCGCGGAAACGGAAAAAGTTTTGTCCGATTGGCAGGCGGCGCACGCAGACGATTATATTTCGGTGCTGGTGAATAATGCCGGTATTCGTAAAGACAATTTGATGTTTTGGATGCAAGACGACGAGTGGAATAATGTGCTGAATACAAGCCTGAACGGAACGTTTTACACCACCCGCGCGTTGGTGAAATATATGATGAACAAAAAATTTGGGCGCATTATTAATATTGTGTCCATTTCGGGCGTGAACGGTATGGCGGGGCAAACGAACTATTCTGCCGCCAAAGCGGGCGTTATCGGACTGACAAAATCGCTCGCGCTGGAAACCGCCAAAAAGCGCGTTACGGTAAATGCCGTTGCGCCCGGATTTATCGAAACGGATATGACCAAAGACCTGCCGCAAGACGAATTGAAAAAAATCGTTCCCGCCAATCGTTTTGGAAAAGCGGAAGAAGTAGCGGATTTGGTGGGGTTTTTGGCATCGGAAAAGGCGGGGTATATTACGGGACAGGTGATTAATATTTCGGGGGGATTGTAATTTGTCTGAACTGTGATTTTAGAAATGATTTTTTTGATTAATATGATTAAAAACCTCATTTTTACCTAATTTCAAAGGCAAAACAACCTCAGTAGCAATGAAATAATGACAAAAAGAAACCTCATTACCTAATTAAAGAATAAAATGAAACCTTTGAAACGAATATTGGAAAATTTGTTAGAACTTATTTTGCTCGTTGTGGCTTGGTTACTTGCAGTGTTGGGTTTTGATGCAATTTTAGGGCGCAGTGGGGATAAGTGGGCTGCTTTGGGGCTTATTATTATAATTGTTTCAGGTTGGATATTGTTTGCTTTGTCTTTTATATTGCAATCTGTCTTTTTGGCAACCAGCGATAAAACAGGAAAAGCCTATTTTTGGAGTAAAATAAAATGCTTTGCCATAAGCGGTTTACTCTGTATATTGTATATTTTAGGAAACTCGTTAGATTGGGAGGCAGACGGATTAACTTTGCTGTTTCTTGCGGTTATATTTTTTGGATTTCTTTTTTATTTGATTGTTCTCGAATTGATATATTTAGCGAAAAGAAAAATTAAAAAAATAAAGAAAAAGCAATGAGGTAATGAGGTTGTTGTATGATGTAAATCAATGCTACTACTGAGGTTGTTTTGTTAATAAAATTAGGTGGAAATGAGGTTTTAAAAACACAAAAATCAAAAAAATCATTCTTAAAATCATAGTTCAGACAAAAATATGGGAAGGGTAGTTATCACAGGTTTAGGAATTTATTCCTGCATTGGAAAAAACATAGAAGAAGTCGCAAAGTCGCTTTACGAGGGCAAATCGGGCATCGGCATTGACCCCGAGCGGACAAAATACGGCTATCGCTCGCCGCTGACCGGCATTGTGGAAAAACCGCAGTTGAAAGGTTTGTTGGACAGGCGTTTGCGCGTGGGACTTGCCGAAGAGGGCGAATACGCGTATCTGGCAACCGTTGAGGCGTTGAAAACCGCCGGTATTGATATGGATTACCTCGAAAAAAACGAGGTCGGCATTTTCTATGGCAACGATTCGAGCGCGAAACCGGTAATTGAATCGTACAACATCGTAGTGGAAAAACGTGACACCACGCTGATGGGTTCGGGCTACATTTTTCAGTCGATGAACTCTACCGTAACGATGAATTTGTCAACCATTTTCAAGTTGCGGGGCGCGAATATGACTATTTCGGCGGCTTGCGCAAGCGGCTCACACGCCATCGGACTGGGCTATATGTTTATCAAACAGGGACTTCAAAGCGTGGTGCTGTGCGGCGGTGCGCAGGAAACGAACATTCACTCAATGGCATCGTTTGACGCATTGAGCGCGTTTTCCGTCAATACCGCCGACCCGACCAAAGCGAGCCGCCCTTTTGACACGAGCCGAGACGGTTTGATACCGAGCGGTGGTGCGGCAACACTCGTGTTGGAAGACTACGACCACGCCATTGCACGCGGCGCAACGATTTACGCCGAAGTGCTGGGTTATGGCTTTTCGAGCAACGGAATGCAGATTTCGCAGCCGAGCGATACCGGTTGCGTTATCGCAATGGAACGCGCATTGAAAGATGCAGCCGTGTCCGCCCGCGAGATTGATTATGTGAATGCGCACGCCACTTCCACGCCTCAGGGCGATGCAGCGGAGGCAAAGGCACTGAATCAAATTTTTGGTGAAAATAAAACGCTGATTAGCAGTACCAAATCAATGACCGGACACGAATGTTGGATGGCGGGCGCGAGCGAAGTGGTGTATTCGTTGTTGATGATGCAAAACTCATTTGTTGCGCCGAACATCAATTTTGAAACGCCTGACGAATATTCCCAAAATCTGAATATTGCTGCCAAAACCGTTGATAAAAACTTGGATTTGATACTATCCAATTCTTTTGGTTTTGGTGGGACAAATAGCGCGTTAGTAATAAAAAGGATATGAGATATGCGATTTGCGACTGTCGCAAATCTCACATCTCATATCACATATCACAAATCGAAAAAATATGCACAATTTTAAAGAATTAATTGTTTGGCAAAAAGCCAGAACTATTGTAAAAGATATTTATATACTTACAAAAAAATATCCAAAAGAAGAATTGTTTGGATTAACACAACAAATTCGCAGAGCCGTAGTTTCCATTCCTTCCAATATAGCGGAGGGGGCAGGTAGGGGTACAAATGCAGATTTTGCTCGTTTTCTTGATATAGCCAACGGCTCTGCTTGTGAAGTGGAAACACAACTTTATCTATCATTAGATTTAGAGTATATTACTCAAACAGAATTTGATGAAATAAATAACAAATTGCAGAATATTGAAAAACTGATATTTAACTTTAAAAAGAAATTACTAATTTAGATATGAGATATTCGATTTGCGACTATCGCAAATCAAGCATCGCAAATCGCATATCTCATATCGCAAATCTAAATTTTATGACAAGAACAGAAATTGAAGAAATTGTAAAGAATTTCCTTATTGAGGACATCGAAGTCGAAGAAGATGTGATTAAACCCGATGCGCATTTGAAAGATGATTTGGGCATTGACAGCCTTGATTTTGTGGATATTGTGGTGATTGTGGAACGCAATTTCGGTTTCAAAATCAAACCCGAAGAAATGCAGGGCGTTACCACTTTGGGGCAGTTCTGCGACTATATCGAGAGTAAGGTTAATTGATATGTGATATGAGATTTGCGATATGCGAAAAAACGCTATCGCAAATTGAATGTCGCATATCGCAAATCGCAAATCGAATGTCGCATATCGCAAATCGTACTTGGAAAGGCAATACCGGCGGCGGAACGCTTGGTCAGCGGTTGCTGATTTTTTTCTTTCGCTGGTGGAATTTGCGTTTAGGCTACGCCATTATGGCGGTAGTCGTGCCGTTCTATATGCTTTTTGCGCGAAAGGGCTATTTGGCTATTTATCACTATTTCAGGCAGCAACACGGCTTTTCAAAATGGAAATCGTTTCGGAAAACCTACCGCAATCATTTTCTTTTCGGGCAGGTAATACTTGACCGTTTTGCGGTTTTTTCGGGCAGGCGCGGTGATTTTGAAGTTGAAATTGTAGGCAATGAGCATTTTCAACGTTTATGCAACGGCGAAAAAGGCTTTGTGATTGTCGGTTCGCACGTTGGGAATTTTGAAATTGCAGGCTATTTGCTCGGGCAGGACAAAAAGCGCATCAACGCCTTGATTTTTGGCGGCGAAACGGCAACCGTGCAGCAAAATAGAAGTAAGGTGTTGAATAACAATAATGTAAATCTTATTCCTGTTTCTGCCGATATGTCGCATTTGTTTGCGGCAAACGTTGCGCTGCAAAACGGCGAAATAGTGAGTATGCCTGCCGACCGCGTTTTTGGCTCGGCAAAATCGGTGGAGTGTGATTTTTTGAACGGCAAAGCCGATTTCCCTGTGGGTGCGTTTGCTTTGGCAGCGAGTTTAGAAGTGGAAGCGTTGGCGATATTTTGCATCAAAATTTCGGCGAAACGATACAAAATATTCGTGCAACTTGTTTCCGTTTGTCATTGCGGGCTTGGTTACAGAGCGAAGTCGAAGTATGACCCGCAATCCCCCGAGAGCAAAGGGGATTCTGACTTTCATCAGAATGACAGGAAAAAACAAATCGCCAATCTTGCAAAAGCGTATGTCGTTGAATTAGAAAAGATTGTAACGCAATATCCTGAACAGTGGTTTAATTTTTATGAGTTTTGGAAATCGTCTGAACTGTGATTTTAATATGATTTTTTTGATTGATTATGATTAAATCACAAAAATCATTTTAATCACACTAAAATCACAGTTCAGACAAAAATTATAATAAATATGAAACTTTTTCCCGCATTACAAAAAAAATACACAAAAGAAAGCCGTTCGGCTTTGGAGGCGCAGCGTTTGGCGCACGAAATTTCGCAGGCACCTGTCGTTTTTCAGGTGTCGCGATTGATGGTGAAATTCGGCATTTTGCAAATGTTGCTCGATTCCGAAAAAGGTTTGACGATTGATGAAGTCGCCGAAAAAACAAAATTGTCGCGTTATGCTGCGCAATGCTTGTTGGAATCTTCACTGACAGCCGGTACGGTTTTGTTTGAAAACGAGCGTTTTACCTGTTCAAAAGCAGGTTGGTTTTTGCTCAACGACCCGCTCGTAAAGGTAAATCTTGATTTCAACCACGATGTAAATTATCTTGGTTTGTTCAATCTCGAAGAGGCGTTGCTCAATGGCAAACCCGAAGGATTAAAGGTTTTCGGCAAGTGGGCGACCATTTACGAAGGACTTTCGCAGTTGCCCGAACAGGTGCAAAAATCGTGGTTTGGTTTCGACCATTATTACAGCGACCA
>JAISJU010000185.1 GCA_031261165.1 Prevotellaceae bacterium | reverse complement strand
GAAAAGTTTTTTGCACATCGGGCTGAAAGAAATACGTGATTTTTCCCGAAGAACTCTTTGTCATTGCGGGCTGGTTAGTGAGCGAACTATTTTTGTTATCCAAAATCTCGTCTAATTTCTGCCGATAAAATGCCGTAACATTTTTCACATACGCCATATCTTTCAATCTGCCCTCAATTTTGAAAGACGACACGCCCGCGTCTAACAATTCTTCCAAATAATCGGATAAATTCAAATCTTTGAGCGAAAGCAGGTACTTATTTTTGGCAAGAATGTTGCCGTTTGCATCAACCAAATTATAAGGCAATCGGCAACATTGCGCACACTCGCCGCGATTGGCACTGCGCGAGCCGAGCGCGTGGCTGAGGTAGCACTGTCCGCTGTAACTCACGCACAACGCGCCGTAAACGAACACTTCCACCGGAATTTGCACTTGCGAAGTGATATTTTTGATTTCCGTCAAACTCAATTCGCGTGCCAACACGATTTGTGAAAAACCTGCTTTTTCCAAAAAACGTGCTTTTTCCGCCGTTCGATTGTCCGTTTGCGTGCTGGCGTGTAGAGCGATGGGCGGCAAGTCGAGTTGCAAAATGCCCATATCCTGCACGATAACGGCATCTGCGCCCGCGTGATATAAATTCCAAATAAGCCTTTGCGCCTCTTCTAATTCGCTGTCTGTCAATATCGTATTGAGAGCAGCATACACGCGGGCATCGAAACGGTGGGCAAAGGCAGCAAGTTGCTCAATATCCTGAATACTGTTGCCCGCTGCTGCCCGCGCCCCAAATTTCGGCGCACCGATATACACCGCATCGGCACCGTGCAGGACGGCAGCCTTGCCGCATTCCAAGTTTTTGGCGGGCGAAAGAAGTTCAATTTTTCTCATAATTGGTGGTTTGAGAACGCAAATTACGCAAAAAACACCAATATATGCAAGTTTTTTTCAACAATCCGAAAAAAACATCGAAAATTATTTGGTGCATTCATTTTTTTCTGCTTACTTTGCCCCTAAAATAAAGGATACGAAGATACAAAGAAAAATATAACGAAAAACCTAACAAAACCTATTAGGCTTATAAAAAAAATATGACAACAGCAATAACATTAACAAACGACACAAAAGTAAGTGAGAAACCATTATATAATCCGGAATTTGTACAAAAAATAAAATCGCAGGAAGGTACAGATATAGTATGGAGAAAAATAAATATAGAAGATTTATGGAAATGATTATATGTTTCGTGCTTTTATTTTAACAAATCAATAAATATATGTTCACAGCCACACGACACAGAACAGCAAACGGACAGCGCGATGCCGCAGCACAGCCAAACCGTCTTTATGGATACGAAGAAAAACAAAGTGTTGATTTTCCTCGTGTAAAGGTTGTTGCAACGCCACGAAAACGTGAAATCGGATTTTTGGACGGAATAGCAAAAGTAACTTTTAGCGAAGATTGGAAAATGACACCCGAAGAACTTGGAATGGTATGAAAAAATATTTGTTAGATACACATATATTGATTTGGGCTATTGCAAAAAATGATGAGTTGTCCGCAGAAGTAATAGAACTTTTGAAAAATTCGAGAAACAGTATATTTGTCAGTGCAGTGTCTTTGTGGGAAATAGCCCTTAAACACAGCCTCGGAAAACTTGAACTTGAGAATTTTGAAATAAACAATCTACTTGATTATTGTAAAAAAGCAGAATTTGAATTATTACCATTAGCACCGACAACAGCATTACAAAGTATAAATTTGTCCCGAAAAATAAATCACAAAGACCCTTTTGACAGAATGATAATTTGGCAGGCAATCAAATACAATATGCCGTTAATCAGTAAAGACGGATTATTTGAACAATATAAACAGGACGGATTGCAGATAATATGGTGAATATAAACAGATAAGCAATTTTTTAAATTTTCTATAAACCTAATTTTATTTATTTATTAATTTTAATTTTTTATTACTATGAAAAAGATTACAAAACTAATGGTTGCAGGGACAATGTTGTTTGCTGCAATGGGAGTAAATGCCGCGACACGCGAATTTTCTCTAAATGATGTGTTCCGCTCTAACGGAGATGTTATTACTTACACGCCGGAAACAGGTACGGCAGTGATTAATGGAGATTGGCAATATGTGGGTTGGAAATGGGAAACGCCTACGGATTTGTCTGCTTATGATTGGATTTTTATTGAATTTGATGCTACAGGCTTACCCGAATATGGAGATGGAACAGACGCTAACAAATTACAATTTACTATTAAGTACAGCGATGGAGAAGTTAACAATGAATTTCGTGTCAGAAACAATACTGGCGCAATCAAAATTGACAAAACGCGAGCAACTTCAGTTTCGGAAGTTTATTTGAAAGTGCAAAAAGGAGGAACTTTGATTTTGAAAAAAGCGTGGGCAACGACATTGAAAAATAGTGAACAGCCTTTAAATGCAATCAACGATTACCAAAGAAAAGATAATGGTACTCCGGCTGCTATTTTTGATAAGACAACAAATACTGTAACGTTTAATGACGATTGGAGTTGGGTTGGCTTAAATTATGGTGACTTAAAAGCCTCGAAAGATTTTTCTGCATACGATAGTCTTATTGTAGAACTTGCAGAACCGGCTACGCAAGATTTTGTTGTAGTATTGGGAACAACAACTGGTGAATTAGACCCAGGTGCTCAAAATGGTGTTACATCAATCAGAATAGAAATTCCTGCTGACAAGAAAACTATTAACAATATCTATTTGAAAGGAAAAGCAGGCGCAATTAAAGTAAATAGAATTTATTTTAAGCCAGAAGACCCGACTGACCCCAGAACTTTGGTAGATGTACCCGCAGGATTTTCTGGAGATGTACAAGTAATTTTGGCTGACGGTGTAGGTTTAGGTGGAGACAACAGAAACTTTACTACTAATGCTGGAGGTTATGCAGATATAACAGGAGACTTTATTTGTGCAGCAGGTGGCAGAACTTATGATGGTGCTGCTGATTTAGATGCTACTTACAAATATTGTATCATTAAGGTTAAAACAGTAACAAGCGAATTCAATCCGGATTGGGCTTTGGGCATTAGCGACCATGCTTGGGATGCTGCTCCTACAAAGAAAGCATGGTCAGCATGGACAGTTGATGGCGAAGCAGTTCTTACTCCGAATACAGAATGGCAAAATATTGTATTTGAAGTAGATTTTACTAAATTCAATGCAACTCCCGAATATACTTGGACACGTGTAGGATTGGAAGCTTGGGTTGTAGGTAAGTTAGTTATTGAAGATATTTGGTTTGCAAAAGAAAATCCGTTCGCAGCAGGTGCTATTGACTATTCTGCATTGCAAACAAAAGTTACTGAAATTGGTACTGCGTTTGTAGCATTGGCAAATGGTTCTACTAATCCGACAGATATTCAAAATGCACTTACTGCAAAATACACATTGGCTTCATTGGCTGCTTTCCAACCGAAATACACAGCAGCACAAAACTTGCTGACAAACGGTGCAGCGAGTCAAGAAGAAGTAAATACTGCACTTAGTTTATTGACAGCTGCTTATGACGGTCTTGTAGAAAAAGAAACCGGTATCTACGACACCGCAGCCGATGGCGCAACCGTAACCGGTTATTACAGCATTCTCGGTGCTAAACTTTCTCAAGAACCTGCAAGCGGCGTATTTATTGTAAAATACTCTAACGGCAAGAGCGTGAAAGTGGTTAAATAATCCACCGATTATATAAATTAAAAAAACCGCCCAAAAGGCGGTTTTTTTTGTGTTCTGTGCGCCCAAAAAAATTAAGAAAGCAAAACACGAAAAACGTTTTCGCTTTCTTTTGCCGGATTTAGTATAAATGATGCAAAATATGCAGAAAACTGCTCTACAACACATTCGCAAATGATTTTTGTATGTATGAGATATTGTAACTTTGAGAGAATAAATTATTACAACTCAAAGAATTATGAATAAATCATTACAAATAAAAAGATGTGTTGCATTGGCTCTCGTGTCGCTGCTCGCGGGTGCTACCTCTTTATTATATGCTGCCGTGGTGTTGCCAAGCACACCTTTCGGAACGACCGGCGTAACTTGCCAAAGCCCCTGTTCCACTACTTTGGTCGGCTATGTGAATTTTGCGAATAAAAACGGTGTGGAAACCGGTCGCTGGTCTATCAACGATATTGAAACTTACGGCGCGGCTCCCATTCAGAGCGTAAGCACTCCCCTAACTTTTACCAACGGCGCGATAAAAGGCACAGGTAATTATACGATTGTGAAAAATCCGTCATCGCTCGGCGAGGCGTTGCAAAATATACCTGCGGGCGTGCCGGGCGGTTTGTTTGTGGTGCAGAACACGAACGATGTGCTGAAATATACCATCAGGGGACTGAATTCGCCTGCCGATTTTGGCATTACGGCGGACAATGTGGTGGATACCCGGCTGATGTACTGCGTGCGTATCAAAGTGCGCAATTTGGGAACAGCGGGCAGCTGCAACAGTGTGGGCAACAATATCAGCATCAATTTCCGCGACCCTGACGGCAATGATTTTAGCATTGGCAACTTGTTTTACAACGGCACGAACAGGGGCAACAACGGGCGGTATAACGTTACAAGTTGCAACGGTACATCAAACGGCAACGCTTGGGGCGGCACCGGACAAATCAGCAATCCGGTGGGTTATGACGGCAGTTACGCCATACTCGAAGGTTGTTTTATGGTCGGCGCGGGTAGGGCGGCAAATACGCAGTTCCGCGATGATGACGGTTTTCAAATGACGATAGCAGGTCCCGACACCAACGGCGACAATGTTTTTGCCATCGAAAGCATTGAGGTGTATGGCTGCCTGCCCAAGAAAATTACTGCCAAAGACGAGGCAGGCGTTATCATAGCCAACAACACTTTTTGCGAAAACGGGCCGGCTACGCTGACGGCTGAGGGCGGTGGTTTCGGCGGTAATATAAAATGGTATAAGGGGGCAACTTTGGCAGATGCCATTGCCGCGCCGCCTGTGGGGGCTGGTACGGTGCTGCACGCCAAAGCCCCCTGGGGTGTTGGCTCGCACGAAACGTATTGGGCGGTGGGCGACATTGGCACGGACAGTATTTCCATTACCGCGCGTTTCTGCTGCTCTTCGCTCGGAACGGCAAGCGTGGTATTTGAAGAACATTTTCCGCTCTACGCGCCGACCACTGTTTGCAACGGCACAGCGACCGTTTCGCCTCTTAATCCTGCGCACGGTACAACTACCTATAATTACACGTCAAATGACGGCAATGTTTGTACGCTGACGGAAGATGAATATGCCGTTGCAACGCATTCTTATTGGGGTTGGTGGAACAACAGAACGCGTGTAGATGAGCATACCGGCGTGGCGGGCAGCGGTATGATGATGGTGAATGCGGCTGCCAATACGAACAAGTATTTTTACACGCTCACGCTTGACGGGCTTTGCGCCGAAACGAAATACGAGTTTTCGGCTTGGTATGCCTCCATTGCCAATGCCGTGTCGGAACAGCCGTCAAACATTACTTTTCAGATTTTTGAAAGCACGAATATGGTTACGCCGATAGCCACCGGTAACACCGGCGATTTTGGCGGTACGGCAAACGCGCCCCACAACAGCAGTTTTGTTTGGCGCAGGTACGACATTGTCTTTAACACGCCGCCCACGTCAAACCCAAGCACACAGTATATTCTTCGCCTGAAAAACAATCGCGGCGATGTGATGGGCAACGACCTGCTCATAGACGACATTACCGTAACAAAGTGTGTAACAACAATGTACACTTACGAAGAGGGAACGAATAATATTGAGGTGGAAGTGTGCAGTCCCGACACAGTGCGTTTGGAAGTGCCGATGCAGAAAAGTTTGATGGACGTGATAACCGGCATTGACGGCGGCAGTCCGGTGTATTTTCAATGGATGAAAGCAACAAGCCCAACGGGTCCCTGGACATTGGAAGGCACAGTGCGCACTTTCGTTTTGGGCAACGGCAAAAATATTTGGTCGGTGTTTCCGCCCGATGTAGGCGAAACGGTTTATTACAGGGCGAAAATTTCTAACGATATTGCTCGTGCAATGGACATAAACGCCCCGCTGAACGGCACTTGTTTTAACGATGTGATAACGCAGATTTTTCGTCTTGAACGCAAAGGCGAATTGGACATCACGGTTGCGCCTGAGGCGTTTCCGGTATATATTTGTCACGGCGAACTGGTGGGCGAGGTAACTTTGCGCGGTACCGCTCCCGCCGGCTCAGACGGTTGGGGTTGGATAAAGCACGAATTCGGTTTGCAAACGGACACGGTCGGTATGGTGTTGAGCAGCGACACTGCCGATATGCACATTACGATAACCGAGAGTGGTGTCGGCACTTACTATTTTGTGGTGAAAAAAGGAATGTGCCGTGCCACCAAGTCAAAGGTGGTGGAAGTGTCCGACAAACCCGAGATGTCGCCGCCGAACATTGTTGCACCCGCCCCGATTTGCGAAGACGACACGTTGAATTTGACCGCGCCCGCCATCACTTCCGAAGCCGAAATTACTAATCAGGGCTGGCTGCTGAACAATGTTATCTTTCATTCGGGTACCCCCCTGACGGCAGCCGACAACGGCAAGATGCTAAAATACTTTGCGGTAAATATTTGCGATTCGGTTTTTACCAATGAAGTGCCGATAACGGTTTATCCGAAAAAAATTGAAACGCAGAATGTTACGATTTGCGAAACGGACTTTCCCTTTGCTTGGCGCGACACGGTTTTGACGAGTGGCGGTACATTTATTTTTAACCGCCAAACGACTTTGGGTTGCGATAGTATTGTAACTTTGAATTTAACGGCAAATGCTCTGCTTACGAAAACTATTAATGCAAGCATTTGTGTGAATGATGTTTATGATTTTTACGGTACAATCTTAAATGCAAGCGGTACATATATTGATAGTATTCCGGGTACTCCCTGCGATGCGATTGTAACTTTGAATTTGACTGTAATACCTTTGCCAACGAAAACGGTTACTGAAAGCATTTGTGCAACTGAAACTTATGATTTTTACGGCAGTCTTTTAAATACAAGCGGCGTTTATATTGATACGGTTTCAGGTATTCCCTGCGACACGATTGTTACTTTGAATTTGGCGGTGATACCTTTGCCGACAAGAACGATTACCGAAAGCATTTGTGCAACGGAAACTTATGATTTCTACGGCAGTCTTTTAAGTGCAAGCGGCATTTATATTGATACGATTTCAGGCGTTCCCTGTGATACGATTGTAACATTGAATTTGATGGTTGTTCCTTTGCCGACAAAAATGATTACCGAAAGCATTTGTGCAACTGAAACTTATGATTTTTACGGTACAATATTGAATGCAAGCGGTGTTTATGTTGATACGATTTCAGGTATTCCCTGCGACACGATTGTTACTTTGAATTTGACGGTTATTCCTTTGCCGACCAAAGCAATTACCGAAAACATTTGCGCAACAGAAACTTATGATTTCTACGGCAGTCTTTTAAATACAAGCGGTGTTTATATTGATACGATTTCAGGTATTCCCTGCGACACGATTGTAACTTTGAGTTTGACGGTAATACCTTTGCCGACAAAAATGATTACCGAAAGCATTTGTGCAACAGAAACTTATGATTTCTACGGTAGTCTTTTAAATGCAAGCGGTGTTTATGTTGATACGATTTCAGGTACTCCCTGCGACACGATTGTAACTTTGAGTTTGACGGTAATACCTTTGCCGACAAAAATGATTACCGAAAGCATTTGTGCAACTGAAACTTATGATTTTTACGGTACAATCTTAAATGTAGGCGGTACATATATTGATAGTATTCCGGATACTCCCTGCGATACGATTGTAACTTTGAATTTGACAGTGATACCTTTGCCGACAAAAGCAATTACCGAAAGCATTTGCGCCACCGAAACTTATGATTTCTACGGTAGTCTTTTAAATGCAAGCGGCGTTTATATTGATACGATTGCCGGTATTCCCTGTGATACGATTGTAACTTTGAATTTGACGGTAATTCCTTTGCCGACAAAAATGATTACCGAAAGCATTTGCGCAACAGAAACTTATGATTTTTACGGTACAATATTGAATGCAAGCGGCGTTTATATTGATACGATTTCAGGTATTCCCTGCGATACGATTGTTACTTTGAATTTGACGGTAATTCCTTTGCCGACAAAAGCAATTACCGAAAGCATTTGTGCAACGGAAACTTATGATTTTTACGGTACAACTTTAAATACAAGCGGCATTTATATTGATACGATTTCGGGTATTCCCTGTGATACGATTGTAACTTTGAATTTGACCGTTATTCCTTTGCCAACAAAAACAATTACCAAAAGCATTTGTGCAACGGAAACTTATGATTTTTACGGTAGTTTTTTAAATGCAAGCGGTGTTTATATTGATACGGTTTCGGGTATTCCCTGTGATACGATTGTAACTTTGAATTTGACAGTGATACCTTTGCCGACAAAAGCAATTATCAAAAGTATTTGTGCAACAGAAACTTATGATTTCTACGGTAGTCTTTTAAATGCAAGCGGTGTTTACATTGACACGATTTCGGGTATTCCCTGTGATACGATTGTTACTTTGAATTTGACGGTAATTCCTTTGCCGACAAAAATGATTACCGAAAGCATTTGCGCAACGGAAACTTATGATTTCTACGGCAGTCTTTTAAATACAAGCGGCGTTTATATTGATACAATTTCAGGTATTTCCTGCGATACGATTGTAACTTTGAATTTGACAGTAATTCCTTTGCCGACAAAAATGATTACCGAAAGCATTTGTGCAACAGAAACTTATGATTTTTACGGTAGTCTTTTAAATGCAAGCGGCGTTTATATTGATACGATTGCCGGTATTCCCTGCGATACGATTGTAACTTTGAATTTGACCGTTATTCCTTTGCCAACAAAAACGATTACTGCAAGCATTTGCGCAACAGAAACTTATGATTTCTACGGCAGTCTTTTAAATGCAAGCGGTACATATATTGATACGATTGCTGGTATTCCCTGCGATACGATTGTAACATTGAATTTGACCGTTATTCCTTTGCCGACAAAAACGATTAGTGAAAGCATTTGTGCAACAGAAACTTATGATTTTTACGGCAATCTTTTAAATGCAAGCGGCGTTTACATTGACACGATTTCAGGTCTTCCCTGTGATACGATTGTAACATTGAATTTGACAGTAATACCTTTGCCGACAAAAGCAATTACCGAAAGCATTTGTGCAACCGAAACTTATGATTTCTACGGTACAATATTGAATGCGAGCGGTGTTTACATTGACACGATTTCAGGTATTCCCTGCGATACGATTGCAACTTTGAATTTGACAGTGATACCTTTGCCGACAAAAGCAATTACCGAAAGCATTTGTGCAACGGAAACTTATGATTTTTACGGCAGTCTTTTAAATGCAAGCGGTACATATATTGATACGGTTTCAGGTATTCCCTGTGATACGATTGTAACATTGAATTTGACCGTTATACCTTTGCCGACAAAAACGATTACCGAAAGCATTTGCGCAACAGAAACTTATGATTTTTATGGTAGTCTTTTAAATGCAAGCGGTGTTTATATTGATACGATTTCGGGTACTCCCTGCGATACGATTGTAACTTTGAATTTGACTGTAATACCTTTGCCGACAAAAATGATTACCGAAAGTATTTGTGCAACTGAAACTTATGATTTTTACGGTACAATCTTGAATGCAAGCGGCGTTTATATTGATACGATTTCAGGCGTTCCCTGTGATACGATTGTAACTTTGAATTTGACCGTTATTCCTTTGCCGACAAAAATGATTACCGAAAGCATTTGTGCAACTGAAACTTATGATTTTTACGGCAGTCTTTTAAATGCGAGCGGTATATATATTGATACGATTTCAGGCGTTCCCTGCGATACGATTGTAACTTTGAATTTGACGGTAATAACCCTGCCAACGCCGAATATTATTGCCAATAAAGAAGAAATTTGTCCGGGCGAAGAAATAACACTCGAATTATCGCCGAGCGAAAGTAGCAGCATCGTTTGGGCTAAAAAAGGTATTTCGGAAAGTGCCTATACCACATTGCAGGGCAGCCGTATCAGCGACAAACCCGCCGAAAACACGATATACCGCCTAACCCTTAGCCAAAACGGCTGTACGCGCCGGGACAGCATCGAAATTACCGTGTGGGAGGCACCAAAAATTCTGGAAATAACCCAAGAGGGCAAAAAAACATATTCGTTTTGGATTACCGGCAACAATCCGCCCTTCTGGTTTAGCGTGGATATTGACAAGTCCGAAAGTTACATCAGCGACAATCTTTTTGAGAATTTGCGTACAGGTAAACACCGACTGTTTGTGAAAGACAACAGCGGTTGCCGCACTGAAATTGCTTTTGAAATACCCGAAATCGAACTTATATTTCCGAAATTCTTTTCGCCCAACGAAGACGGCTTGAACGACCGTTGGCAGGTAGAAAATTTGGAGCAATATCCTGAAATAGAATTGTTTATATTCGACCGTTTTGGCAAAGAACTCTTGAAATTGACGAACTCCATCGGTTGGCAGGGCTGGGACGGCAAATATCTCGGCAAGCCGATGTTATCTGACGATTATTGGTACTTGCTTACCGTCAAAGAAACAGGCAGGCAATATATTGGGCATTTCACGTTGATTAGGTAAAGAATATTTCTTGTTATCAATGAGTTAAATAACATTAATGTAAAGGGACAAATTAAGCAATTAAATTATTTTTGCTACCTTTGCAATTCCGAAACTTTAACTATTGACATGAAAAAAATCGCAATGCTTCTTGTGGCACTATCATCGTTTTTATGTGCCGTTCATTCGCAAATTACTTGCACAGACGGAACTATACTTTTCCGTGAGGACTTTGGCGGAAATTCGCCTGATGCCCCGCTTTACAGCACTACGCCGCTTGCGCAATGCACTTATACTTTTGCTGCGAATGGCGACCCACGAGACAGCGGTGGCGTTGGGCGTTATGCGATACGAAAAGAAAGTTGGAATCACAATCAATGGTACTATCCGATAGACGACCACACTTCGCCCAACGACCTTACGCGCGGTTATTTAATGCAAATTGACGCATCGGCTACGCCGGGGCAATTTTACAAAACGCAAATCAACAATCTTTGCCCCGGCTCATCGCTCACTTTTTCTGTTTGGGGTATGAGTTCTACCAAAACAAGCGGTTGGGCAAACGGAAAAATCTCGCTTGTTATCGAAAAAACAGACGGTACGGAAATAACCCGCTTAAACGTCGAGTTAGTTAATCAGCGCGGCTATTGGGAACAATTTGCAGTGCCGTTCAATTTGCCCGCAGGCGAAACTTCCGTTGTTTTCCGCATTATCAACAACAGCAACACCAGTGCGGGCAACGACTTTATGCTCGACGACATCGAAATCCGCCTCTGCACTCCGCCCGTAACAGTTAGTCTTACACCCGACACGGCTTGCGTAGGCACAAGTGCAACCCTCGCAGGCACATTTACCAACGATGGCACATTTTCCGAGCCGCTCGAATACCGCTGGTTGAAAAGCGCGACAGGCAATTTGACTTCGCAGGCGGATTGGTTGCCGGTGGGTGGAAACAGTACAACTTTGAATATTCCGAATGTGCAGCCTTCGGACAGCGGATTTTACCGTTTGGCAGTATCAAGCGCGGGCGGCATTGATTTGGAAAATTGTCGGGCAATGAGTGACCCTGTGTTTTTGGCGGTGAAAACGGATTGCCCGCCTGCGGAATGTCCAAATGGTACTATTTTATGGAAAGAAACTTTTGATTATTATGATGACGGATTAAATTCGGCATCGCCAATTTACAGTCGTGTGGCATTGCCGGCGGGAATGACGACATATAATTTTTCCGACATTCTGCCTCCGGCAACACCACCATCTCCTTATGTTGGTATTTATAATCAGGGAGCCTATGCTTTGATAAAACACAGTGTTGCGTGGAGTGATTTTTATAAAGATGACCATACTTATCCTAATAATCCAAATAAAGGAAGATTTATGCTAACTAATGGAAAATCAAGTCCGGATAAAGTATATCAACAAACAATTACAGGATTATGCAGTGGCTCAATACTCAATTTTTCATTTTGGGCAATAGGCGTTGATGGCACTTTGCTTTGGACTGTATATGCAGAGCCTTCCAATGAAGTTTTGGCAACATATACAGTACAACTTCCGCCTCCGTCTGCTATTCATGATGTATGGGTAAATTATGAATTTCCTTTTGCTTTACCGTATGGAGTATCTTCGATAAGATATGAAGTTTACAATAATTGTACTCTTACAACCGGAAACGATGTAGGATACGATGATATTGAAATCCGCCTCTGCACCCCGCCTGTAACCGTTACACCCGACACGGCTTGCGTAGGCACAAGTGCAACCCTCGCAGGCACATTTACCAATGACGGCACATTTTCCGAGCCGCTCGAATACCGCTGGTTGAAAAGCCCGACAGGTAATTTAACTTCGCAGGCAGATTGGTTGCCGGTGGGTGGAAACAGTGCAACATTGAATATTCCGAATGTGCAGCCTTCTGACAGCGGATTTTACCGTTTGGCAGTGTCGAGCGCGGGTGGCGGCATTGATTTGGAAAATTGTCGGGCAATGAGTGAGCCGGTGTTTTTGGCGGTGGATATGAATTGCCTTGTGCAGGAATGTCCTAACGGAACAATTCTTTTCAAAGAAGATTTTGGCGGTAATAATCCTTCCGACCCTGACATAAAAGCAAGTGGCATTCCGCAGGTGATAGGCTACACTTATTCGCAAACTTTATATGGTGCAGCACTTTATGTTATAGCAAAACAAAATCCTGTCGCTCATAGCACTTGGTATATGTTAGACGACCATACTTATCCCAACGACCCAACACGTGGCTATATGATGGCAGTTGATGCTTCTGTTGCTCCGGGACAGTTTTACGAATGTAGAATTGACAATTTGTGTGAAGGTAATAATTTATATTTCTCGTCGTGGATTGCAAGTTTGATAAAAAGCACCACAGGACACCCCGATAAGGCAAATTTATTGTTTGTTTTGGAAGATTTGGGTGGAAATATTTTACGTCAATATGCAACAGGTAATATTCCGGATGCAGACCCAAATTGGAAACAATATGGTTTTAATTTTAGCGTTCCTGCAGGCGCAACATCTGTTATTCTGAAAATTATCAATAACGCAACAGGTTCTAC
Organism: Prevotellaceae bacterium; assembly: GCA_031261165.1. Taxonomy (GTDB): domain Bacteria; phylum Bacteroidota; class Bacteroidia; order Bacteroidales; family Paludibacteraceae; genus JAISJU01. The sequence continues at coordinate 3,512 of JAISJU010000185.1, read as the reverse complement.
CGGTAATGATTTTGTGCTCGACGACATCGAAATCCGCCTCTGTACCCCGCCTGTTACCGTTACGCCCGACACTGCTTGTGTAGGCACATCAGCGACATTAGCAGGCACATTTACCAATGATGGTACATTTTCCGAGCCGCTCGAATACCGCTGGTTGAAAAGCGCGACAGGCAATTTGACTTCGCAGGCAGATTGGTTGCCGGTGGGCGGAAACAGTGCAACTTTGAATATTCCGAATGTGCAGCCCTCGGACAGCGGATTTTACCGTTTGGCAGTGTCGAGCGCGGGTGGCGGCATTGATTTGGAAAATTGTCGGGCGATGAGCGAGCCGGTGTTTTTGGCGGTGGATATGAATTGCCCGCAATCGACCATTTCTTGTACGCAGGCGTATTATCCGACAGACGATACAGAAGTTTTTTATTATTCTGATGGAATAAATAATGATGTTACTCATAATGGATATGCTTTACAATCAATGATTTGGAGATTTAATGGCACGCCCGGCATTGGAAGGTTTTATGTGAAATTTGATTTATCCGACAACAACAATACAGGAAATACGGTAATTAAAAATACAGATTTGTATTTGTATTCACACCCGACATTTGAAGGGCATTCGTCTAATAAAACAAACAAACACGTTTTTAACCGTGTAACTTCCGATTGGAACGAAACAACGCTTGTCTGGAATAATCAACCGAGTGCAGATGAGGCAACAAGTGTTATTACCAATCATATACCCGGTGAGATAGTAACTCCTGACCGTACTGATTATACGTTTAATCTTAATGATATATTGTTGGAAAATGGAAATTTGCATACTGATTATTACGGGATTATGTGCAGACCTTATTCAGAAAATGTGAATGATATGTATAGACGAATAACTTTTGCAAGTAAAGAATATGGCGACAATGCCAAAAATCCGACTTTAAAAGTAGAATATGAATTTCCCGAGCCAACAATAGAATTTCAATGTTCAAAAACTTTCAATGTTGCCAACAACGAAGATTTGAAAACGCTTTTTGATAATGTGCAATATCTTTGGACAATCAACGGCACGGAATATGTCGGCGATACGATAAAAGTTGCATTGTCAGAAAACTATACTGCAAATCTGCATATTAAAATAACCAATAACATTGGTGAAGTTTGCGATTATTATTTGCAAAAAGATACTTCCATTTTCATTCTGAAAGATACCATTAAAACAGAAATTTGCGCAGGCGACAGCATAAAATTTAATGAAAAATACTACAAAACAGCAGGTTTGTTTACGGACACTTTGCAAACTGCGCAGGGTTGCGATAGTTTGGTTACTCTAAATTTAATACTTCATTCTGCGGATACAACAATTATCAATGACAGCATTTTTGCAGGTAACGATTACAACAAAAACGGTTTTTCGATACCCGTTCAAAACACTGTCGGCTCATTGTCGGACACTTTGAAATTGCAAAATCAAACGAATTGCGACAGTTTGGTGATTTTGAATTTGAAAATCAATGCTATACCGCCGCCAATAGTTATTGATATTGTTGATACCGTAAGAATGCGTGCCTGCGATTTATTTGCGGGATTATTAAAAGGACTTAATTATTATTCTCATCAAATCACACAGTTGCCGCAACTACCGGGCGCATCGCTTGAAATAGATGTTAGCGGAAATTTGATTTATTTACTGCCAAATGCCGACAATACGATGCAATATGATGAGATAAAATATGAGATTTATGATATTTATATTTACAGCGTAACGCAGCGCATTTTCATTACACCCTGCCATATTGCGCCGATGGGTACGGATTACGAAGAGGCAAATTATTGTGCGGAAAACACTTGTCATTACGAAGGACCTTCTATTTTAATTAATGAGGTAATGATAAATCCGCTGTATTATGACGGCGCAATTTATGGTTATCAATGCTCGCCGTCTACACAAGCGGGTGGCGAATGGATAGAACTTTATAATCCCAATTCCTGCGAGCCGGTGGATATTTCGGGTTATTTTATGGCAAATTCCACCGTAGATTATCCTTATAGTTGCTATGGTAATCCATATACGGTCAGGAATATCGGAGCGGCGTTTGTCTTGCCCGAAGGCACGGTTATTCCGCCAAACGGTTTTTGCGTGTTGCGCGGCGAGCGGGCGGCGGTGGTCGATTCCGCACGACTTATTCAGAATGGCGGCAACACGGTGGTTATCAATTTGGTAGAACATTTCGACCGCTTTTGCCTCAACAATGCGGGCAATCGTTTCTGGCTGCCCAATGTCGGCGGTTGGTTTGGTTTTTACGACAGAAAAGGCATAGCGCAGGACGCTGTTTATTGGGGCGACCCGCTGACGGATATTTGCACGGACTGCACACCCTGCAATCCGCTGATAGCAGGCACTTACGCGGGTACGCTCGCCTCGCTCGACAGCATCGCGGCAGACCGCAAAACGCGCATTACCGATTTCACTCTTTCCGATTCCGGCAACACGCCGAAACGTATCCCCGATGGTGCTGCGTGGCGCGTGAATGAAGTAACGCCGCCCACGCAAGGCACTTGCAATGATGCTTGCGCACACCGCATCAACAGCAAATGCAACGGCACGGCAACAGTAACGGTAGAAAAATCGGGCAGTTATTCCTACCTCTGGAACGACCCCAACGGACAGACAACGCCCACCGCCACAGGGCTTTGCGAAGGCACTTATTGCTGCACGGTAACGGACAACACGACCCATTTGAGCGAAGTCATCTGCGTAACGGTAACGGCGACCGTCAATCCGATTTACAAAGACACAATCCGCAAAACTATTACCGAAGGCGACAGCATTCTCTTTAACGGCGCATACCGCAAAACAACAGGCATTTACGACCAACAGAGTAGCAGTATTTACGGCTGCGACAGTATCACGGTTTTGGATTTACAGGTAGAGCCGCTTATAGTTCCGCCACTGCCCTGCAAGCCTTATTACAACTACATTCACAAAGAAATCACGGAGGGCGAAAAATACATTTTCAACGGTCAGGAATTGAGTACGGAAGGTATTTACAGCGAAAAGTTCGTTGCCGAGAACGGTTGCGACAGCGTTATTATGCTGTATTTGGGTGTTTTGCCGAAAATCACTTGTCCCGAAATAGAAATTCCGCTCTTTTTTACTCCCAATGGCGATGGTTGGAACGATTTTTGGAAAATCAAAAACATAGATTGCTACCGCTATAAAATCATACTTTACGACCGTTTCAGCAAAGAACTCTTTGTGTGGGAAAACAATTTCCCCATCGAAGGTTGGAACGGAATGTACCTCGGCAAACCCTTGCCCTCCACCGATTATTGGTATCTGATAGTTTTGACGGATATTGGGCGGGACTTTGTGGGGCATTTTACGTTGTTGAGGTAAAATTTTAATGCTGATAAAATCTGATTGGCGCAATCCTGCGACTTGTGCCTAAAAACAAGCAAAGTTTGCAACTTTGTATTATTATAAATACGAAGTTGCAAACTTCTTTTGTTTTAGGCAC
>JAISJU010000082.1 GCA_031261165.1 Prevotellaceae bacterium | reverse complement strand
ACTGACTTGCGCAACACCAATAATTAGCGTTACGGCAAGCGGCGGTACAATCTATTCTTGGACAGGCGGCAGTTCTACGAATACTGCGGAGAATACATTTGATACCGAAGGAGAATATACTGTTACGGTAACAGATGCCAATGCTTGTACGAATACGGAAAGCATTACGATAAATGAAGATAAAACACCGCCGACAGCCGAAATTACTCCGAGCGCAACAGAATTGACTTGTGATGTAACGAGCATCACTTTAATTCCGGGCGGTGGCGGCACTTATCGTTGGTTAAATGGCGGTGAAACGGTAACAGAGCCGGATACCTATCGCTTGGAAGTAACTGCTGCAAACGGTTGTAAGGATACTGCGGAAGTTGTTATTACTCAAAACGCATTTTCTACCGGACTAATAGAAGAAATTTTTATCTGTGCAAATGAGTTTTATTTATGGCGTGGAAATAATTACAATATTCAAGGCATATATCGCGATAGTTTGAAAATAGAGTCCAACGGTTGCTACGATTATTTTGTTCTTGATTTGTCGGTAATGCCTTTACCGACAAAAACAATTACCGCAAGCATTTGTTCAACGGAAACTTACGATTTTTACGGCAAAATGCTTAACGAAAGCGGAACTTACATAGACACAATTGCAGCAGTAGGCGATTGCGACACGATAGTAGTTTTGGATTTGACTGTAAATGACTTGATACAAAAGCAGATAGATGCAAGTATCTGTGTACCGGATACATATAATTTCCACGGTACATTCTTGAATGTTACCGGCATCTATATTGATACGATACAGGGTGCTTTGTGCGACACGATTATAACTTTGAAATTGACAGTAAATCCGAAATATGAATTTGCACCGGAAAGCCACAGCATCTGTGACGGTGAAAATTACAGTTGGCACGGCAAGAACTATAATGCAACAGGTACTTATTACGATAGTTTAAAAACAGTCCTTGGTGCTTGTGATAGCGTTTATGTTCTGAAATTGACGGTCAATCCGAAATACGAATTTGCCGAAAATCAAACGATTTGCGCAGGTGAAAGTTACGTTTGGCACGGACAAATACTATCAGTTGCGAATACTTATTATGACAGTTTGCAAACCGTTGTCGGCAGTTGCGACAGCGTGTATGTGTTGTATCTGACTGTAATACCGAAATATGAATTTATTGAAAATTACACAATTTGCGCAGACGGAAATTACACTTGGCACAGCAAGAACTTGGTTGCTGCAGGTACATATTATGATAGTTTGCAAACCGTTGTCGGCAGTTGCGACAGCGTTTATGTTTTGACATTAACGGTCAATCAGCCGAGCGATACAACAAAATTCGTTGCTGCTATTTGTCAAGGCGAAACCTACGCTTTGCACGGTTTCAGTCAAAGCACGACCGGCATTTTCTATCAAAATTTCAAGAATGTACTTGGTTGCGACAGCATTGTGATGCTGAGCCTGACTGTCAAAAACAAAACTTACGACACCGATATGCAAACCGCCTGCGAAACTTTTACCTGGATAGACGGCAACACATACACGGCAAGCAACAACAGCGCAACTTACACGCTTACCAACGCCGCAGGCTGTGACAGTATCGTAACGCTGAATCTGACCATCAACAAGAACATCACAACGCCTGTTTCCGCTCAAATTTGCGCGGGTGAAAGTTACAATTTCTCAGGCAATGTGCTGACAACAGCAGGAAACTACGAAAAGAAACTCCTTTCCACAGCCGGTTGCGACAGCACAGTTTTGCTAACACTTACGGTTGGAACACCGAAATATAATGAAATATTCGAAAGCACCTGCAAAAACGAGCCTTACGACTTTTTCGGCGAAAACAAAAACACGACAGGCAGATACGAAAAAACCGTAACATTGGCAGGAGGCTGCGATAGTACGGTAGTGTTGCACCTGACTGTTTTGCCGGTGTACCAGGAAATTACTCACGAGGAAATCTTTGAAGGCGAAAAATATCCATTCTACGGCGAAAACCTGCAATCGGAAGGCATTTACAGCCAAACGCTGCATTCCGCGCAGGGCTGCGACAGTGTGATAGTGCTTTATCTTAGTGTAAAGCCTGTTCCGCAATGTCCCGAAATAGAGATACCGATGTTCTTCACTCCAAACGCAGACGGTTGGAACGACAATTGGGAAATTAAAAACCTTGATTGCTACGATTACCGAATAAATCTCTACGACCGTTTCGGAAAGGAACTTTTTGTATGGGAGAACAACTTCACAGGTTGGGACGGAATGTATCTTGGCAAGCCAATGCCATCAACAGACTATTGGTATTTGATTGTGATTGACGGCGCAAAACGCTTTATTGGACATTTTACATTATTGCGATAAGGAATAAGAAGAACGCTACACAAACAGATACAAAATGAAAATTTGCGCGGATTTGTGTATTTTGCATTCTAAGTAAAAATAAAATTGTACTTTTGTCCCGCGAAAATAACACAGCCTTAATTTAATACATAAATATGAAAGAATATTGGCAAAAAGACCTTGAAACAATGCACCGTTCCGACTTGGAAAAATTGCAGACTGAGCGGCTGAAAAAAACGATTGAACAGGCAAGCAACGCCCCATTCTACAAAAAAGTTTTTGCGGAAAACAACCTTTCGGCGGACAGCATCACTTCGCTTGCCGATTTGCAACGTTTCCCCTTTACTACCAAAAACGACTTGCGCGAGTATTATCCTTTTGGACTGTCGGCGGTGCCGCTCAAAGAGGTGGTGCGTCTGCACTCGTCGAGCGGAACGACCGGCAACCCGACCGTAGTGCTGCACACGCAACGCGACCTTGACGAGTGGGCTAATCAGGTGGCACGCTGTATGTATATGGTCGGATTGCGGGACACGGACGTGTTTCAAAACACATCGGGCTACGGAATGTTCACCGGCGGGCTGGGCTTTCAGTACGGCGCGGAACGGCTCGGCGCAATGACCGTACCTGCCGCCGCAGGCAACAGCAGACGACAAATCAAGTTCATTATGGACTTTGGCACAACGGCGTTGCACATTCTGCCGAGTTATGCCACGCGCCTTGCCGAAGTGTTCCAAGAATTGGGCATTGATGTGAAAAAGGACACCCAACTGACCACTTTTTGCATTGGCGCAGAGCCGCATTCGGAAGAGCAACGCAAGCGCATAGAGCAACTGCTGGGCGTGAAAGCGTACAACTGTTTCGGAATGTCGGAAATGAACGGACCGGGCGTTGCTTTCGAGTGCAAAGAGCAAAACGGGCTGCACATTTGGGAGGACTACGTGATAGTGGAAATCCTCGACCCCGACACGCTGCAACCGATGCCTGACGGCGAAGTGGGCGAACTTGTTCTCACCACCATCAACCGCGAGGCAATGCCCCTCATTCGCTACCGCACGCGCGACCTCACCTGTTTCATCACCGAGCCTTGTCCCTGCGGGCGCACACACCGTAAAATTGCCCGCCTCAAAGGGCGCAGCGATGATATGATGATAGTGAAAGGCGTGAATATCTTTCCCATTCAGATAGAAAAAATACTGATGAACTTCAAAGATTTGGGAATGAACTACTTTATCACCATCGACACCATCGGCAACAATGATGAGATGACCGTTGAAGTGGAACTCAGCGAGGATATTCAGATAGACGACTACGCCCGTCTGCAATCCCTCTCGCGCGAAATCACCAGACAACTGAAAGACGAAATACTGCTCACGCCCAACGTCAAACTTGTGGAAAAAGGCACATTGCCACAAAGCGAAGGAAAAGCAGTGAGGGTAAAAGATTTGAGAAAACTAATTTAACTCTCACCTCACCCCTCTGCCTCCCTCTCCACAAGAGAGGGGGAAACCTAACGGTGGCGGGAGAAATACAGAGTTACTCCCGCCGCCGTCAGGCACCCCCTCTCTTGTGGAGAGGGGGCAGGGGGTGAGGTGGAAAAATCCATTAAATTTATGAACCAAATATCCATCTTTTTAGAAAACAAATACGGTCGGCTGAACGAAATACTGTCCTTCCTCGCCGCGAGTAAAGTCCGTGTCATAGCCGCTACGGTGGCGGATACGTCTGATTACGGCATTCTGCGCCTGATAACTTCCAACCAGCAAGAAACCTATTCGCTGCTGAAAGAGAACGGCGTATCGGCGAGCCTGTCGCCGGTGTTGGTAATCGCCACTGCGCCGGACACGGCGAGTTTTGCCGAAACCATTGCCCATTTCACCAAAGCGGGCATAGACATTGATTATATGTACTGCTTTTCTCTCGGCGAGAAAGTGGCAATCGTTTTGCGCACCAAAAACACCGATGCGGCGCACGATGTGGTGCGTAAAAACGGACTGGATTATATTGATGAGAGTGATTTGATATAATAAATGAATAATTGAATGAATGAATAATTGAATAACCGACACAGTATTGTCAATTATTCAATAATTCATTCATTCAATTATTCGTTTATTAAAATACCATATTAAGGGTATTGCTCATTCTCAAAAAACCATCTATCTTTGCGATATCAAAAATAACAATTAATTTTTTAAACACTATGGGAAAAATAGCAAAGAAACTGACAGACCTCGTGGGCAACACCCCGCTGTTGGAACTCGCCAACTACGGCGCAACAAAAAATTTGAAAGCAACCGTTATCGGTAAATTGGAGTACTTCAACCCGCTGGGCAGCGTGAAAGACCGTATCGCCCTGGCGATGATTGAAGATGCCGAACAAAAAGGCTTGCTCAAAAAAGGCTCGGTTATCGTAGAGCCGACCAGCGGAAACACCGGCGTTGGCTTGGCATTCGTAGCCGCCGCAAAGGGATACCGTATCATCATCACCCTGCCCGAAACGTTCAGCCTCGAACGCCGCAACCTCTTGAAGGCTCTGGGCGCAGAACTCGTTTTGACACCGGGCGCACTCGGAATGAAGGGCGCGATTGCCCGCGCGCAGGAAATTGCTGCCGAAACGCCCAACTCGTTTATTCCGCAGCAGTTTGAAAACCCCGCCAACCCCGAAATCCACAAAAAGACGACCGCCGAAGAAATCTGGCGCGACACAGACGGCAAAGTGGATATTTTCATTTCCGGCGCAGGAACGGGCGGCACGGTGAGCGGCGTGGGCGAAGTATTGAAAAAATACAACCCGAATGTGCAAATAATAGTGGTTGAGCCGGCAGAATCGCCTGTCATTTCGGGCGGAAATCCGGGACCGCACAAAATTCAGGGCATCGGACCGGGCTTTGTTCCCTCTATCTTCAACCGCGATGTGATTGACGAAGTTTTCACCGTAAAAAGCGATGACGCTATCCGCACCAGCCGCGAATTGGCGAAAACGGAAGGTCTTTTGGTAGGTATTTCTTCGGGCGCAGCAACATTTGCCGCAACGGAAATTGCCCAACGACCCGAAAACGCAGGCAAAAATATCGTTGCCATATTGCCTGATACGGGCGAGCGTTATCTTTCTACTGTGCTTTATGCGGTAGATGAATATCCGCTCTAAATAATAACTGAATAATTGAATGAATGAATAATTGAATGCGTCAAGACTTTGACTTTCAATTATTCATTTATTCAATTATTTGTATCCTTAAATGCGTCAGCCATCATTTATTCAATTATTCAATTATTCATTTATTCAATTATTTATATCCTTAATCGCGTCAGCCATCATTTATTCAATTATTCATTTATTCAATTATTACTATGTCAAGATTTGAAACCCTGCAAGTACACGCAGGACAGGAAGTAGATAAAACTACTCACGCGCGGGCATTGCCCATATATCAGACCACCTCGTATGTGTTTGAAGATGCCAAAGATGGTGCCGACCTCTTCGGATTGCGCAAGTTCGGCAACATTTACACGCGCTTGCAAAACCCCACCACAGACGTTTTCGAGAAACGCGTGGCAGCCCTCGAAGGCGGCGTAACTGGCTTGGCAACGTCAAGCGGACAGTCGGCACAGTTCATTGCGCTGAACAACATCTTGCAGGTGGGCGACAACTTTGTCAGCACCTCGCACCTCTACGGCGGCACCTACAATCAGTTCAAGTCGCAGTTCAAGCGTCTTGGCGTAGAAGTTCGCTTTACGCCCAACGACAACCCCGAAGAGTTTGAAAAACTCATCGACAGCAACACCAAAGCCATTTACCTCGAAACCATCGGCAATCCGGAACTGAATATTCCCGATTTCGATGCAGTGGCAGCCGTTGCCAATAAGCACGACATTCCGCTCATTGTGGATAACACTTTCGGCGCGGGCGGCGCCATTTTCAGCCCCATCGAACACGGCGCGGCAGTAGTAGTGGAGTCCGCTACCAAATGGATTGGCGGACACGGCACATCGCTCGGCGGCATCATCGTGGATAGCGGCAAATTCAACTGGGGCAACGGCAAATTCCCTGCATTCACCGAGCCGAGCGACAGTTATCACGGCTTGGTATTCTGGGACGTCTTTGGCTTTGATGGTCCCTTCGGGAATATCGCGTTCAACATTCGCGCCCGCGTGGAAGGATTAAGAGATTGGGGAAATACGATTTCGCCCTTCAACTCATTCCTGCTCGTGTTGGGCTTGGAAACCCTCTCTCTGCGCGTAGAACGCCACGTGGAAAACACCCAAGCCCTTGCCGAATGGCTCGAACAGCACCCGAAAGTGGAATATGTGAATTACCCCGGCTTGAAGAGCAGCAAATATTACGCCCTCGCGCAAAAATATTTTCCCAAAGGAGCGGGCGCAGTGCTGACTTTCAAACTGAAAGGCGACTCTGCCAATGCGGACAAGTTGATTGACAATGTGAAACTTTTGAGCCACCTGGCAAACGTGGGCGATGCCAAATCGTTGATTATCCACCCCGCTGCCACCACGCACGAACAACTCTCGCCCGCCGAACAAAAGGCATCGGGCGTTGAGCCGGGACTGCTGCGTATCGCCGTTGGTATCGAACATATTGAAGATATTAAGGCGGATTTGGCACAGGCGTTAGAGAAGATTAATGGAATAATAAATTATGCCAATCAGAGTTGAAAATGTGTTTTTTGCCCGATAGGGCATTCATATCAATAGAATAACAATATCTATATTTACCCAAATGTCCGTAGGCGTTGCATTGAGCGTAGCCGAAATGACATTCACAATCGTTATTTTTGTGTATCCCCTACGGGGAAAAAGACCAAACAAAGCATTTTTTCTATTGATATGAATGCCCTATCGGGCAAAAAATACATTTTCAACCCCTGATTGGTATAATTAATGAATAATTGAATAAATGAATATCCGCGTATTCTCATTTATTTAATTATTCATTTTTTTATTATCTTTGCGCCTCATTTATTCGATTATTCATTTATTCAATTATTAGAAGAGAAATGTCCAAAAATAAAATCATTATCAAAGGTGCTCGGGTACATAATTTAAAAAACATTGACGTAGAAATTCCGCAAAACAAGTTGGTGGTTATCACAGGTTTGAGCGGCTCGGGCAAGTCGTCTTTGGCGTTCGACACGCTCTATGCCGAAGGGCAACGCCGCTATGTGGAAAGCCTCTCGGCGTATGCGCGGCAGTTCTTGGGCAGAATGGCAAAGCCCGAAGTAGATTACATCAAAGGCATCTCGCCCGCCGTTGCCATAGAGCAAAAGGTGAATACGCGCAACCCGCGCTCAACGGTCGGCACTTCCACCGAAATTTATGATTTCCTCAAACTGCTTTTCACACGCGTGGGAAAAACCATCTCGCCCGTCAGCGGACAGGAAGTGAAAAAACATCAGGCAAAAGACGTGGCAGAATACCTCCTCGCACAGCCCGAAGGCGCGCAGGCAACCATTCTTGCGCCCATTACCCAAACAGAAGACCGCACTTTGGCGCAGCAACTTGATATTTTCCGTCAGCAGGGTTTCAGCCGCGTGGAAATCGGCGGTAAACCGATGAAAATACAAGACATAAACACAGCATTGCTGAAAAACCGAAAGGTAAATGACGTTTTTCTGGTAATCGACCGCATTACCGTGCAGCACGAAGACAAAGACTTCGTCAGCCGCGCTACGGACTCGGCAGAAACGGCGTTTTACGAGGGCGGCGGAACGTGTTGTGTCAGCATATTCTTATCTGTGGGAGGATTTAAGGAGGCTTTATTTTCCGAACGTTTCGAGGCAGACGGCATCGTGTTTGAAGAGCCTACCGAACACACATTCAGTTTCAACAGCCCGCTCGGAGCCTGTCCCAAGTGCGAGGGTTTCGGCAACGTCATCGGCATTGACCCCGACTTGGTAATACCGAACAAATCGCTGTCCGTTTATGACGATGCGATTGCCTGCTGGCGCGGCGAGGCTATGAGCGAATGGAAAAAAGTACTTGTTTTTTGTGCCGATAACTTCAAGTTTCCCATTCACAAGCCTTATTACCAACTTACAGACGAACAAAAACGGTTGCTTTGGACAGGCAATAAATATTTTAGAGGTTTAAATGATTTCTTTCAAAATTTGCAGGAAAACCAATACAAGGTACAGTGCCGCGTGATGTTGGCGCGTTATCGTGGCAAAACGGTTTGTCCGGACTGCGGCGGCTCGCGGCTCAAACAGCAGGTGCAATACATAAAAGTGGGCGGAAAATCCATTACGGAACTCGTTATGCTGCCGGTGTCGGAACTGAAAACCTTTTTCGACCACCTCCAATTCAGCGACCACGATGCAGCCGTAGCCAAACGCCTTTTGCTCGAAATAAACCACCGCATACAATTCCTGCTCGATGTCGGGCTGGGTTATTTAACGCTCAACCGCCTTTCCAACTCCCTTTCGGGCGGCGAAAGCCAGCGCATCAACCTCACCACCTCGCTCGGCAGCAGTCTGGTAGGCTCGATGTACATACTCGATGAGCCAAGCATCGGGCTGCACTCGCGCGACACGCACTTGCTTATCAAAGTGCTGAAACAACTCCGCGACTTGGGCAACACGGTTATCGTGGTGGAACACGATGAGGAAATAATCCGCGCCGCCGATTACATTATAGATATTGGTCCCGATGCCGGACGGCTGGGCGGCGAAGTGGTGTTTGCGGGCGTGCCGCCGGCAGCCTATCCCTCAAAGAGGGGAGAGCGACCGTCAAGCAAGTCCCCCATTAAGGGGGGATTTAGGGGGACTTCCTACACCCTGAAATACCTCTCAGGCGAAGAAAAAATCGAAGTCCCCACTGTCCGCCGCAAGTGGAACAACTACATCGAAATAGTCGGCGCAACGGAAAACAACCTGAAAAACATAGATGTAAAATTTCCGCTCAATGTGCTGACTGCCGTAACCGGCGTGAGCGGCTCGGGCAAGTCCTCGCTCGTGCGCACGGTGCTGTATCCCGCGCTGAAAAAGCATTACGGCGGCTCGGCAGAGCGCACCGGCAGTTTTGCAATGCTGCGCGGCAATATGAATTTGGTTGCTGATATTGACTTTATCGACCAAAACCCCATCGGAAAGTCCTCGCGCTCAAACCCCGTAACCTATGTGAAAGCGTATGACGACATTCGCAAACTGTTTTCGGAACAGCCGCTCGCCAAGCAAATGGGTTACACGGCGGGACATTTCTCGTTCAACATCGAGGGCGGGCGTTGCGAAGAATGTCAGGGCGATGGCACGATAACCGTAGAAATGCAGTTTATGGCAGACCTCGTGCTGGAATGCGAAAGTTGCCACGGCAAACGTTTCAAAGCCGATACGCTGGAAGTGCTTTACAAAGGAAAAAACATTTACGAAGTGCTGGAAATGACGGTCAGCGAGGCGGTAGAATTTTTCAGTCAGGAAAAGCGCATCGTGCAAAAACTGCAAACGCTCGAAAGTGTCGGCTTGGGCTACATCAGAATGGGGCAGCCGCTCAGCACCCTCTCCGGCGGCGAGAGCCAGCGCGTAAAACTCGCCTCCTTTCTTGGCAACGAAAAGGTATCGCCCACCATCTTCATTTTTGACGAGCCGACCACCGGCTTGCATTTCCACGACATCAAAACGCTGATGAACGCCCTTGACGCACTGATTTCGCGCGGGCATACGGTCATCGTTATCGAACACAACCTCGAAGTGATAAAATACGCCGACCACGTTATAGACCTCGGGCTTGAGGGCGGCGACCAGGGCGGTTACGTTGTAGTGGAAGGCACACCCGAAGACATTGCCAAGTGCGAACAGTCTTATACGGGGCGGTTTTTGAAAGAAAAATTGTTTTAGTACGCAGAAAAGGTTATTGAGCGTAGCCGAAATATAACGCAGATTATACGGATTTTCGCAGATTTTTTTAAACTCTAAATCACAAGTTAAATAAATAAGTCCGTTAGGACTTGCATATCAATAGAATAACATTTTGCTTTATTTAAAATGTCCGTTAGGACATTCACAACAATTATTTTTGTGTATTCCCTACGGGGAAAAAGACCAAACAGCCGTTTTTTTCTATTGATATGAATGCCCTATCGGGCAAAAAAGACCAAACAGCCGTTTTTTTCTATTGATATGAATGCCCTATCGGGCAAAAAATACATTTTTTAGATTAAGCAATTTGTTGAATTTTATTTT
>JAISJU010000077.1 GCA_031261165.1 Prevotellaceae bacterium | reverse complement strand
GACGAAATAATGGTTTCATATTCAGCCGTGCGGACAATAAAACCCGCTTTTATCTTTTCGTAATTATCGACATTTGAATTTTGATATACTGACAACATAAATTTCTGATATTAAGCATTGTAAATGGGGTTGTTTCTTTTCCAAAACGCACTCAAAAATGGCGAGATAAACAAATATTTATCATCCACTTCGACAATATAGCCGTCTTTTTCCAAATCGTGGATAAACTCCATATAATCGGCGGTTTTTTCGTATTTAATGGCTTTATCATAAATTTCCTGTACGCTAATACTTTCTTTATGAGCAATATGAATCAATATTTCATTTGCAAAATCAAAATCCGTTTTGGGCATATAATCTTGCAAACGCTTTTTCCAATCCTTAAAATAATCACTATTCTTAACGATGGTATCGAACGCAGTATCAATATCGTGTGTTGTAATTTTAGGATTATTGGTTTTCTTTGCCTGCCTGTTTATTTCATCAAGCATCAAATTAATGAAGTACGGCACAAAATAGCGTATTTTGTTGAGCAAATGTTGCTTTAATTGGGTTGTGTAAGTTACGGTTGCTCCGGTCGTAGCCCAAACAATATAACCATACGCCTCGTTTTCAGATAATGGATTAAAATTAATAGTTGCCAAATCGTTTAAATCCGAATTTCTTGTTTCAATTTTTTCTACCACATAATGAATCCCAACCGAACCGGCAAATACAAATTTCACTTTTTTGTTCATTTCGGGTTGTTGACGCCAATGCCGTAAATTTTTTAGAATAGATATGGCATCTTCTGTGTTTGTTTTGTTAATATTGAATAGCACTTCGGGCAGTTCATCCAATAACAGCACAATATTTTCAACATCCGGATTTTCATTTATTTCTTTAAGCAAAGAATTTGTTGCTTTTAAAAAATCGGCAGGTTTAGTTTCAAATTCTATGCCATCTTTACCAATATTTTTTATTGATTTAGTTGTTATAAACTTTTCAAACCACTTTTTTGCTTGTTTCGTTTTGCTCAAACAACTGATAAGCAGGGTATAAATTCTTTCATAAAAAACAGTAGCCGATTTGGTGCTTTGAATATTTTCAAAAATCAATTTGTAATATTCTGTCGGCTGTTCTTCCATATATTGCATTATCGAAGTTTTTCCTACGCGGCGTGGCGCAGCAAGCAGAACGGAATTGCCTTTTTTCAATTCGTCCCAAATTTCTTCTATAATATCATCGCGTTTGTAAAATTCGCTGCCTGTGGCAGCATTGCCGATGATAATTTTAGGGCTTGTCCAATTTTCATTCATAACTTTAATTTTTAAATTGACAATAAATTTACTGCCAAACAATTTCAATAGCTAATTTACTGTTGAATTATTTCGACAGCAAAATTACTGCTAATTTTTGAAACCACCAAATGTTTTCATGAAAAAATATTTTTTTTCTACCTTTCCCTCTAATGAAAAATAAACAGAGGCTGCCCCAACTTATGAAACAGCCTCTGTTTATTATTTTTAACGATTATCCGCATTCTGTCCTAAAATCTCATGTAATAATTTTAACCGGTTTTGTTTGTTTGTTTGAATAATAGTTCGTATCTTTGCACGCCGATTATTATTCACGAGATGTAAGTGTTTGATTTTGACCTTTTTATTCCAAAAGCATAAACTGTCGAAAAGGAAAAGTCAGAGACAAAAAGAGTATTAACAAACAAAAATTAATGGCAGTGAATACATTAAGTTATAAAACTATTTCTGCAAATGCAGCAACCGTAAACAAAGAATGGGTAGTTGTAGATGCAAACGGACAGCACTTGGGACGTATTGGCTCTAAAGTAGCAAAATTGCTGAGAGGAAAGTACAAACCCAATTTTACGCCCCATGTGGATTGCGGCGATAATGTGATTATTATCAACGCAAGCAAAGTTGTTTTAACCGGAAATAAATGGAACGACCGTATCTATCTTTCCTATACGGGCTATCCCGGAGGACAAAGAGAAAATACTCCGGCCACTTTATTGGAAAAAGGCGGTGGTGACCGTTTGTTCAGAAAAGTAGTAAAAGGCATGTTGCCCAAAAACCGTTTGGGTGCAGCGCTTCTTACCAATCTGTACGTTTATGACGGGGCTGAACATAAACACGAAGCACAACAGCCCAAATCAATTGATATTAATTCACTCAAATAAAAACAATGGAAGTAGTAAATGCATTAGGAAGACGTAAAGCTGCCGTTGCACGTGTTTATGTCAAAGATGGATCGGGCAAAATCCTGATTAACAAGCGTGAATTTGAATCCTATTTCCCTTCTTCTCTGCTCCAGTATGTCGTAAAACAGCCTCTCAATAAATTGGGTGTAGCCGAACAATACGACATCAACATCAATTTGCAAGGAGGCGGTTATAAAGGACAATCGGAAGCTGCTCGCTTAGGTATCGCCCGCGCATTGGTAAAAATCAATCCGGAAGACAAATCGGCTCTCCGATCAGAAGGTTTCATGACCCGCGACCCGCGCGAAGTGGAACGGAAAAAACCGGGAAGACCCAAAGCAAGAAAGAGATTCCAATTCTCAAAACGGTAATCAGTAATCAGTTATCAGTTATCAGTTATCAGTTATCAGTTATCAATTGTCAGGTTTTTTTATTGTTTACTGTTCACTGTTTACTGTTCACTGAAAAAAGTTTAGTATCTAAATCAGTTAGGACTTATTCTGCAAGTTGAATTGTCGGATAACTACCTGATGGTTGCTTAAACAAAAGAATGTAAACAAATTAAAAAATTAAAAAATGTCAAGAGTATCATTTGAACAATTATTGGAGGCCGGTTCACACTTCGGACACCTTAGAAGAAAGTGGAATCCGGCGATGGCTCCGTACATCTTTATGGAACGTAATGGTATCCATATCATCGACTTACACAAAACAGTCGTAAAAATAGACGAAGCAGCAGCAGCCTTGAAACAAATCTCGAAATCGGGAAGAAGAGTGCTGTTTGTCGCTACCAAAAAACAAGCCAAACAAGTAGTCGCCGACAAAGCTACATCCGTAAGCATGCCTTACGTTACAGAACGTTGGCCGGGCGGTATGCTGACCAACTTTACAACCATCCGTAAAGCCGTCAAAAAAATGGCTACCATCGACAAAATGGCTAAAGACGGAACTTTCGACCAGTTATCTAAAAGAGAAAAATTACAAATCACCCGTCAACGTGCAAAATTGGAAAAGAACTTGGGTTCTATCGCCGATTTGAATCGCTTGCCGTCGGCTTTGTTTGTAGTTGACGTAATGAAAGAACATATTGCCGTAGCGGAAGCAAACCGCTTGGGTATCCCTGTGTTCGCGATAGTTGATACCAACTCCGACCCCAACGATATCGATTTTGTTATCCCCGCAAACGACGACGCAACCAAATCTATCGAAGTAATTTTGGACGCACTTTGTACAGCCATCAACGAAGGTTTGGAAGAACGCAAAGTGGAAAAAATTGATGCGCCGGAAAGCGAAGAACAAGTGCCTGTTCGCAGAGAAAGAAGAGCGAAAACCGTGAAAAAGGGGATCATTGCGAAAGAAGATGAAGTCGCCTTGAACGCGAATATAGCAAGTAAATTTGTAAAAGAAGAAGATTAAAACAATGAACAATTGACAATTGACAATTGACAATTAGCAGTTATTGGCCAATTTATCAATTATTAATTATCAATTGTCAATTATCAATTAATAATTAAAATATTATGGCAGTTACAATGGCAGATATTACGCATTTGCGTAAAATGACCGGTGCAGGCATGATGGACTGTAAAAATGCACTCAACGAAGCCGAAGGAGATTACGATAAAGCAGTAGAAATAATCCGCAAAAAAGGACAAGCAGTTGCCGCCAAACGCAGCGACCGCGAAGCATCTGAAGGTGCTGTTCTCGCAGCAGCAAAAGACGGCTTTGCAGCCATTATTGCACTGAAATGCGAAACCGACTTTGTAGCCAAAAATGCAGACTTTATTGCTCTTACTCAAAGAATTTTAGATGCGGCAATGGCTAACAAAAGCAAATCACTCGACGAGGTAAAGGCTATCGTACTCGATGGCAGAACTATTGCCGAACTTGTTACAGACCGCTCCGGAATTACCGGCGAAAAAATGGAACTCGACTTTTTTGAATATGTAGAAGGAAGTACAGTAACATCTTACATTCACCCGGGCAATAAATTAGCGACTATCGTTGCTTTTGCAGAAAAAGAGGCTGAAAATGAAACAGTACACGGCATAGCACTGCACATTGCAGCAATGGCACCTGTGGCTATTGACGAAAGCGCTGTGCCTCAAAAGGTAAAAGAAAATGAGTTGGCAGTGGCTATAGAAAAAACGAAAGTGGAACTTGTTGCAAAAGAAGTGGAACTTGCACTCAAAAAAGCAGGCATAAACCCTGCCCACGTTGATAGCGAAGACCATATTAAATCGAACCTTGTAAAAGGTTGGATTACCGAAGAAGAAGCAGCAAAAGCACGTGAAATAAAAACAACTGTTGCTGATGAAAAATTTGCAAGTTTGCCTGAACAGAAAGTGAATAGCATTGCTGCAGGTCGTCTGGCGAAATTCTTCAAAGAATATACGCTTCTGGAACAAAAATATGAAGGCGGTGGCGAAGATGCCGGTAAAATTACAGTAAAAGAACTGCTTGCTAAAAAACATATAACTTGTACCGCTTTCAAACGGGTAACGTTAAATCAGGAATAAAGCGGAGAAAATAATCACTAAAAAAAGTTCCAAACTTTGTGTTTGGAACTTTTTTTTTGTGTGCCGTGCATGGCAATTAACTTGGTGGTGCAAGTCCACTATGGAGGTCGGTAGTAGCCAATGTTAGGGAACATTATGTTGCATGAGTTGGATAAAGAGCTTGAAGCACGTGGACACGCATTTGTCCGTTATGCGGACGATATGATGCTATTGTGCAAGAGCCGACACAGAGCAGAGCGTACGCTCTCACATATAGTTCCCTTCATCGAAAAACTGTTTTTACGGGTAAACCGGGACAAGACGCAAGTAGCGCATGTCTCCAAGTTGAAATTTCCGGGCTACTCCTTTTACAATTACAAAGGGAAATGTCGCCTGCGAGTACATCCGAAAAGTGTGCGAAGGATGAAAGAGCGGATACGCGCAATCACCAACGAGCGCCTGAGACGGGCAGGTTATATCTTCTTTACCAAATCGCAATTGGGAAGAATACTACACCCTTTGCCGAAACTATTACCTGAAGACTAATAAACCGGACAGGGCGGCGGTTTACATTGATTTGGTGACTACTTTTCAGGCTTCTATTCACAATGATTACGATGCACGCATGGCTTACGCCGAGCAGGAACTCTACGAAAAAAATGCGGCACTCAAAGAAGAACAGTTGCAAATGAGCAAAACCCGCCTCAAATGGTTGGCTCTTATTCTGGCTTTATCCGTGATGACAGTTGGAATCCTTATCTACTCCAACCGTCTCAAACACGAAAAATACACAATCGAAGCGGTAGCCTTCGATGCCTGTCTCGGTTTCCGCAGCACTTTCCAACGTTTGTTCCACAAACAATTCGGCCTTTCGCCCAACGACTACCGGAAATTGCTGAACGAGAAATGAGAATGAAAAACAGCTATCAAATACAGTAAGGGAAAGTTGGATTTGGAAAATTTCAAACCGCTGTAATCCATAATCCTAAAAACCGGCCATAAACCATTGAATTTTACAAAAGACATCAGTTGGGTCTGTATCGCCGGTTGTGGAAACGTAGAGACGTGGCATGTGTAGAGACGCGGCATGCCACGTCTCTACATGCCAAAAAAAACGCTCTTTGACATATTGGTTTGTGTGTAAAAAATCTTGGTAATCAAGTTCGCCAACCTGTAAATTCTGTAAATTCTGTAATTCTGTATAAAAATCATGGTTCAGACAATTGAAAAATCATTTTTCTAATTTCTAATTTCTAATTTTTTTAATTACCTTTGCACTCATAAATACACATTAAAAAAACAAAAAGATTATGGCAACAATGACATATACGGAAAGAAATATGGTTAAGGCATATTCGCTTATGCTTGACAATCTTAGTCTTGCTGCAAAAACAGCAATAGCAGACTATTTAGCAAAATCATTAAAAAAAGAACAAACGGCAGACAGTGATTTTTATAATTTATATGGCGCTTGGAAATCGGACAAAAGCGCCGAAGATATTATCACTGAAATTAGAGATAGCCGCAGTTTTGGGAATACCCGTACCATAGAAGCATTTTAAATCATGGCAAAATATCTTTTAGATACGAATATTTGCGTATTCTTTTTGCGGGGAAAATTCAATATCGACACAATAATCAAGCAGAAAGGACTTAAAAACTGTAATATTTCCGAAATAACAATTGCCGAATTATTGTATGGGGCGGAATGTGACACAAATATGGAAGAAAACAAAAAGCAGGTAAATGAATTTGTTAAAAAAATGAATGTAATTCCCATTTTTAATGTGCTTCCGGTTTATGCCAAAGAGAAAAAAATATTGCGGCAAACGGGAAATATAATAGATGATTTTGATATTTTGATAGGTGCAACAGCCATTGCAGGCAATATGATTTTAGTAACAGATAACGGCAAACACTTGAGCCACTTGTCGAATATAAAAATTGAAAATTGGGTAGAAAGATAATTATGTAAGAAAATCGCCTTACCATCATC
This sequence comes from Prevotellaceae bacterium, assembly GCA_031261165.1. Taxonomy (GTDB): domain Bacteria; phylum Bacteroidota; class Bacteroidia; order Bacteroidales; family Paludibacteraceae; genus JAISJU01. The sequence continues at coordinate 4,809 of JAISJU010000077.1, read as the reverse complement.
ACAACGCACAAACCAATATTACACAAAGGTTTGTGCGTTTTTTTTGTGCCGTGCATGGCAATTAACTTGGTGGTGGAAGTCCACTCAAGGCAAGGGTGTCCAATGTGAGTTGGAATCTGAAGGATACACGCAAGCGGAAGGATTATCAAATGGAAGAGATAGTCATGGGCGCTATTTGTTTGTCATTAGCCACTGAATGGATTGAAAATCCGGTGGGTGATTATGTCAAGCAGGAAATCCGGAATAGATGGGACAAATCCGAAATAGACGGGCACAAATCCGAAATCATACCCGATAGCAGAATACTTACCTTTGCAGCGCATAATTAATCATAAATTGACAATAGCAAGATCTTGATGGCAAATTTAGCCAAACGAGACATATATAAAAAACTTTTAAATTATAACAGACAAAATGAAAAAAAATTTACACAACACATCCTTTACGATGCAACAACGCACGAAACATTTTTTGCTCTTTCTTGTTCTGACAATGGCAAGTTTTGCGGCAAATGCGGCAACCATTAACGTAGATGGCTATGGCGGTGCTATAGCAATTACCTACACCGATGCTACAAACACCGTAGTAAGCAGTATTATCTTAACTGATGCCGCTGTTCAAACTCCTATTCTGATAGGACGTAACGCAAGCGAAACCATTAACCTGAAAGTAGATGGTAGCGGCAACCTCCTATTCCGCGATGCAGATGGGGACGGCTATATTCCTATTGGCAGTTATGCCGAATTTCAAAAGATAGACACAGCTCCTGGCGGAAAATACAAGCAGGAAGCCAACCTTGACTTGATGTCTGTTGAATGGACACCGATAGATGCTTTCACAGGTGAGTTTCACGGCGGAAATCATACTATTGCCAATCTGTCGATAACAAGTGGCACTACCGGTGCTCTGTTTAGTAGAATAAATGCTGGCGGCAAGGTAAGTTTAGTTCATATTGTTTCCGGCAATGTGACTGGCGGTTCCTATGTGGGAAGTATAGTTGTGTATAATAGCGGCATTATTACCGCCTGCTCTAATAATAGCAATATAACGGGAGGAAGTTCCTATGCAGGTGGTATAGCCTGTCGCAATTTGGATGGCGGTGTTATCGTTGCTTGTTCTAATACAGGTAATGTGATGGGGGAAACTTCCTATATTGGCGGCGTGACAAGCCTTAATCGTGGCACCATCATTGCCTGCTACAATACAGGCGCTATTTCTGGAATTTCCTATTGTGGTGGTGTGACAGGTTACAATTATGGCACCATCACTGCCTGCTACAATACAGGTAATGTAACAAATGGTACCCATGTTGGTAGTGTAACAGGGTACAATGATGGTGCAGGTGCTGTTATTTCTGCCACCTACTGGTTAGTCGGCACCGCAAGCGTAGGTGTTAAAGACAATTCAGGTACAAGCAATGTTACACAATTCGGCACCGCAGGTAGCGGTCTCCCTGCATATCCTGATTTCAATGGCTCAGTAACGGAATGGGGCAGCACCTATTGGAAACCATACGCGGAAGGCGAATATCCTATTTTGTCTTGGGAAGAAGATATTATCCCCACTCCCTCCGCAGCACACATTCTTTATGTAAAAACTGGCGGTGCAGGCACAGGCGATGGCTCCTCGTGGGCAAACGCTTATCACAATTTTGCCGACCCGCTGCTTGCAGCGAAAACCAACAGCGATATTCACGAAATATGGGTAGCAGCAGGAACATATTACCCAATGCATGCAGCAGACGGCATATCAACGAACGACCGCGACAAAGCCTTTGTGTTGGTAAATAATGTAAAAATCTACGGCGGTTTTCCTATCGATGCAGATGACACAAACAACACAACAATTGCCGACCGCAATTGGGCAACCAACGTTACTACCCTTAGCGGAGACATTGATGGTGATGATGGTAATGTGGGAGATCACTCGGATATTCATGGTGTAAACGCTTATCATGTAATAATCGGCGCAGGCAATGTCGGTGCAGCCATAGTTGACGGTTTTACTATTTCTGGCGGATGCCCATACGGTTCTGGTGCTGATGATATTACTGTAAATGGACAATCCATTAATAATCGATACGGTGGCGGAATATATAATAATAATAGTTCGCCTACACTGACCAACTTAACCGTTAGTGGAAATTCGGGAATTAATTGCGGTGGAATTAGACTGAATAATTCTTCGTCTATCATAACCAATGTTGAAATCAGTAGAAACAATTCAGTCTATTCCGGTGGCGGATTATCTATTTCTAATGGCTCGCCAGCCCTAACCAATGTAACTATTGTTAAAAATAATGCACAAGCCGGTGGCGGAATATATATTATCGGTGGCTCGCCTACACTTACCAATGTAACTATCAATAGGAATACATCAGAGGGGTCTAGCGGCGGAATATATAATGGCAGTAGTTCGCTCACGCTGAACAATACTATTGTTTGGGGGAATACCAGTTGGTACGGCTCTACTGCTCAGAGCAATATATACCTTAATACTCCAACCTGCAATTACAGTTTGATAGAAGGACTTAACCCCGCAGGTACAGGCAACTTGAATGGCACTACGGTAAATAATCCGCAGTTTGTAGATGCAAGCACCGGTGATTACCGCCTGCAGCCCACAAGTCCCGCCATAAATGCAGGCAATAACGCACTCTATACCGCAGCAGGTGGCAACTTGACAATCGACAAAGACCTTGCAGGCAACCCGCGCCTTTTCGGTGCAAACATTGACATGGGCGCCTACGAAGACCAAACTCCCACCTATACCGCAAGCAGTAATCCGGTAAACCATACATTTACCGCTGCCGACTACGGCTATGACAATTCGACAATGGCGCAAGCGTTTACGATTACAAATACAGGTAATCAGACGTTGACAGGCGTTACGGCAACGATAACCGATGATACCAACAGCGCGTTTGAAATCAGTACGGTTCTTAGTTCCGCGACGATTACAACTCCGGGGGGCACCGTAACAGTCAGTGTCAGGCCTAAGACAGGGCTTGCGGCAAGTTCCACGACTTACGAGGCAAAGCTCCATATCTCAGGCGCTAACGGCTTGTCGTTAGACGTGCCTTTGTCGTTTACTGTGAATAAAAAAGAAATTACTGTTGTGACGGGCGTGACCGCCACGAAAGAATACGACGGCACGGCGGACTTTATAACAGACCTGATTGACATAAGTGTCGCAAATTTGACAGGCAACATCGACGGCACAAACCTGACCCTCGTCAAAACCGGCGTGACAGGTGGTACACTTGGAAGTGCAGATGCAGGAACGAGCGGCAATCTCACACTTTCAGGAACCTTTGCTCTTGGCGGCTCGGCGGCTGGTAACTACAACTTGGTAGCGCAACCTGTCGTTGCAGCAAGCATCACAAAAGCGACAACCGGCTTTTCAGCGACTTCACCGACCATTCAGATTCTCGTGTCGAATATAAGTTCAAATGACATTGATTTGGGTACGGAGCTGAATCCTTTGGCAAGTCTTGCAACGGGGACAATAAGTTATACGTTGGGCGCTTTCGACAATCAGGCTACCGGCACAAATGATATTCTCATCACTGACCCTACGCTAAGCGGTACTAATAACGCAACACTGACCTACACCGGTAACGGACAAACGTCAGGTACGGCTACGCAAGTAATCACCATCAGCAGCCTGAACTATGCGGACATCACCGCAATAATTACCTTTGAAGCCAAAGATAGAACAGTAACTACAGTGACGGCTACCGCACCAGCGAGCATTACTTACGGAGAATCGCTCGGCAATCCTTCTGCAAGTTCCGCAGACGGAAGCAACTTTACTTACAGCTACAGCGGAACAATCGAAGGCAGCAGCACCTACGGCCCTGATGCTACCAAGCCAACATTGCCGGGTTCATACACGGTTACCGCCACATTGGTAAGCGCCACACATCAAGGAAGCGGCTCGGATGCGTTCACCATCGGCAAGAAAACATTGACATGGAACTCAGATGGTGTTGCAAACGACAAAACATATAACGGCACAAATGCCGCTACCGTTCAAACCCAACCAACTTTAAACGGCATCATAAACCCTGACGATGTGACCGTAACGCCCGGAACAGTTGCATTTGCAAGCGTAAACGCCAACACAAGCATTGCAGTTACAGCCACCGGCTACGGCATTGGCGGCACGGAAGCGATATTCTACAACGCTCCGTCCGCACAACCGCTATTTGCCGATGCTGCTATCAACGCAAAACCCGTCACCATCACCGGCTTGTCGGCAGACGATAAAGTGTATGACGGCAATACAACTGCCGTTATTTCCGGTACGCCGGATATCAGCAGTTATCTTATCGGGGGAGATGCTGTATCTGTATATGCAACGTCCGCTGTGGCTACTTTTGATGACAAGAATGTTGGCACAGGTAAAACGGTAACGTTCAGCGGCTTTACGCTCACCGGCAACGATGCAGGCAACTACTCGCTGTCGGCACAACCGGCAAGCGTAACGGCAAACATCACCCCTGCCACCGGCGCCTTAGCCATCTCGCAAGGCAACATCGCCTACGGCACCCTGCTGTCCCCGCAAATCGTATCGAGAACCGGCACAGGTACGGTAAGTTACCAATACAAAGTGCAGGGAGCGGACGATGCCACATACAGCGCTACTCCACCAACGGTTGTCGGCCGCTATACGGTACGCGGACAAGCCGCCGCCACACTCAACTACACGGCAGCCACTTCGGCGCCGGTGGACTTTGCGATTATCATCACCAACCAGACAACACCGCAATTCGCCGACCACACCGCCATAGAAGAAGTCTTCGGC
>JAISJU010000074.1 GCA_031261165.1 Prevotellaceae bacterium | reverse complement strand
GGGTTTCGCGTCATTGCGAGGTACTCCGAAGCAATCCAGAAAAAGTAGTTATCTATACTTATTTAACAATGCCAAATATTCTTTGTAAATTTGTGCGTTCAAATTTTTGCAATGAAAAGATAGAATTTATTTCGTATTTAGATGCTTTGGGGCTAAATCGCATTCGGGTGCGGTTGGTAACGGAAAACGGCGATTTACAAGACGTTATGTTTCAATACGAAACTTTTATTGCAGATGAATGGGCAGCGATTGTTCGCTATGATTGCGCTCACGGATTTTTTCACAGAGATATTTTATATCCTAACGGCGATAAGGAAAAACACACCATAGAAATTGACACTCTGAAAAGAGCCGCACAATATGCAGAACAAGACCTGAAAGACCGTTGGGAATGGTATTGCGAAAGATATATCAAAAAAACTCAAACAGCAATAATTATGACAAATAAAGAAACTATAGAAAGAAACATAGGTCTAACTTTTGATTTTGTTAATCATTTGATAGACAATCGGTCTGACTTGGAAAAGTTGCCCGACAATTTTACAGTAGAATTTGTGGAAAAAGATTTTCCGAAATTGCAGCGCAGGCAACAAGTTAATCAAATTATGCCGAATTTCAAGCGAAGATATGTTCAAGTAAGAAATTCATTTGTAACAGTGTAAATTTAGCCGAGATTTCTCTCGGCTTTTTCGTATCTTTGCAAAAAAAATCAAATAAATGAACTTTGCCTTTTCCATACAAACCTGTTAGGTTTTGAAAACCTGACAGGTTTTTCGTTCGTTTTTTTATTTCAAAAAACACTTACAACTAATTCTCAATTCCTAATTATTCACTATCTTTGCGCCATAAAAACAATAAACCAATGAAAATAGCGTTAATAGGATATGGAAAAATGGGCAAAGAGATTGAAAAAATTGCCCTGCAACGCGGACACGAGATTGTAAGCGTGATAGATATTGACAATCGTGATGACTTTGACGGCGAGGCGTTTCGGAGTGCCGATGTAGCCATCGAATTTACCGTTCCGCAGGCGGCTTTGGACAATTATCGCCGTACTTTTGCCGCAGGCGTAAAACTCGTGTCGGGTACAACCGGCTGGCTCGAACATATTGATGAGATAAAAAAAGCCTGTGAAAACGGCAGCACGCTTTTTTGGGCATCGAATTTCAGTTTGGGCGTCAATATTTTCTTTGCGCTGAACAAGTATCTGGCAAAGATAATGAACGAATTTCCTTCGTACAACGTGATGATGGAAGAAGTACATCACATACATAAACTTGATGCGCCGAGCGGCACGGCAATTACGCTTGCCGAAGGCATTCTGGAAAACATCGACCGCAAAACGAAGTGGGTAAAAGAAGATACGCAAAACGCCGATGAATTGGCGATTTACTCCATTCGCGATGGCGAGGTGCCGGGCATTCACAGCATAATGTACGAGTCGGAAGTGGATAGCATTCTCATTACGCACGATGCGAAAAGCCGCAAAGGTTTTGCACTCGGAGCAGTGCTGGCAGCCGAATTTACGGCGCAGCACAGCGGATTTTTGGGAATGGAAGATATGTTGAAATTTTAAATATAGACACAAGAGCCAAGACACAAGATGCAAGACACAAGATGCAAGACTGTTTAAATGGTCTTGATTCTTGGCTCTTGATTCTAAAATCAAAAGACACAAGACTTTTTAATAATCTTGATTCTTGGCTCTTGATTCTAAAATCAAAAGACACAAGACTTTTTAATCATCTTGATTCTTGGCTCTTGATTCTAAAATCAAAAAAATAATGAAAACAAACATCAAATCGGCAGGCTTGAAACAGTGGATTAAATTTGCATTGGCAGCGTTGGTATTGCTGCTTTTTACCGTTTGGGTATGGAATTTTTGGCTGCTGTTGTTGCTGCCGCTGCTGTTCGATATTTATGTGTCGAAAATTATCCCTTGGAATGCGTGGAAGAAGTCGGAAAATCCCTTTCTTCGCACTGTTGCCGAATGGACTGATGCCATCGTTTTTGCGTTGGTGGCGGTATATCTGATTAATACTTACCTGTTTCAGAACTACAAAATTCCGTCTTCATCGCTCGAAAAAACGCTGTTGGTGGGCGATTTCCTCTTTGTGAGCAAAGCAGCCTACGGTCCGCGCAATCCCATAACGCCGCTGTCCTTTCCGCTGGTGCAGCACACGTTCCCGATTTTGAACTGCAAATCTTACTTCGACAAGCCGCAATGGGAGTACAAACGCCTGAAAGGCACAGGACAAGTGGAACGAAATGATATTGTGGTGTTCAATTTTCCGGCGGGCGACACGGTGGCGACACTTGTGCAAAACCCTGATTTTTACACGCTTTGCTATGAATACGGTCGTGAACGGGTGATGAACGAAAAAGCCACTTTCGGCGAAATCGTGTATCGCCCTGTGGATAGACGCGAAAATTATGTAAAACGTTGCGTTGGTTTGCCCGGCGATACATTGCAAATCATAGATAACCAAGTGTATATCAATGATGAGCCGCAAGAAAAAATTGATGGTTTGCAATTTAATTATTATGTGCAGACAAACGGACAATATTTTTCGGAAGATATTCTTGACAAATTAGGCATCAGCAAAGACGACAGAGCGTTGTTACGTGCTGCAAGTGACGATACTAAACCAATTTACCGTTTTCCGCTCACAATGGAAATGCTGGCGAAACTGCGCGTGCAGAAAAATATTGACACCATAATAATTGAGCCTGCACCCGAAATTTTAGACAAACAAAGAACTACTTTCCCGCTCGGCAACAGAAAATGGACACGCGACAATTACGGTCCCGTTTGGATACCGAAACGCGGCGAAACCGTGCAACTTGACAGCGCAAACTACGAAATTTACCAATTCGCCATTCGCAACCACGAGGGCAACAAGTTGGAAAAACGCAACGGCGAAGTGTATATCAACGGTACGAAAACCGACACCTACACTTTCCGAATGGACTACTATTTTATGATGGGCGACAACCGCCACAACTCTGCCGACTCGCGCTACTGGGGCTTTGTACCCGAAGACCACATCGTGGGGCAACCGCTCTTTGTGTGGCTCTCGCTCGACAAAGATAAAGGGATTTTTGACGGCTGGATACGTTTTGACAGGTTTTTCAAAAATGCGCGGCGTTGATTGTCATTGCGGGCTTGACCCGCAATCCCCATTTTACTATCA
>JAISJU010000136.1 GCA_031261165.1 Prevotellaceae bacterium | reverse complement strand
TTAAAATTAATAGGAATTAGATAAACAACCCTCACTTTTTTGCCATCACACTCACCCGGTTTCCAATTCGGCATTGATTCTATTAAACGAACAGCCTCTTTTTCGCCAAAGGGATAATTGTGCTTTTCTTAACTTCTATATTAGAAATAGAGCCGTCTTTTTCTACAATAAATTGAACATAAACTTTGCCTTGAATGCCATTTTCTGTCATATCAGTAGGATACTGTAAATTTTCTCTAATAAATTTATATAATTCAGCATCTCCACCCGGAAAAGAAGGCTTATTTGGCACTTCAAATAGTTTATAAACTTTATTGCTATCTATTTTAATTTCAGAGTTAGATAAAGGTAGTACTGGAACATAACAATCAGGCCCAACAACAATATCATAACAAGTAGAAATTGGTACAGCATCTACTTTTTTTCTCTTTGTTGTTTTTGCATTGCGTTGTACAGGAATAATACTATCCTTTTTTTCGTTTACAACAACACTATCTTTTGTTTTTTTATCTGCAACAATACTGTCTTTTGTTGTAACTGTATCGTCTTTTACTATTTCATAACACGTTGTTTCTCCTGTTTTTAGAGAACAAGCCGTTGCCGTCAACCCTATGATTACCGAGCCGAGCAATATTTTTGGTTTCGCAAACACTGCTAAACCGTTTGTTTTGTCTGCCAAAAACGAAAACAAGCGGAATAACGATTGAATGATGCTGAATTTGATTTTTTGTGCCATCGCTTTTTTGTTTTAATTTTATAACGACAAAATTAAGAATTTATTATGAAATAAAAAGACGTTCAAATAAATATTTTGTATTTTTGCAAACAAAAAAATGGAAACCGACAAAATATTTATGCAAAAAGCCCTCGCAGAGGCACGCGAGGCAGCGCGAAAAGGCGAAGTGCCTGTGGGTGCAGTCGTTACGCACGGCAGCCGTATCATTGCCCGCGCCCACAACCTTACCGAGCAACTCACAGACGTAACCGCGCACGCCGAAATGCAGGCTATCACTTCCGCTGCTGCCTATATCGGCGGTAAGTACCTGAATGAATGTACAATATACGTTACATTAGAGCCCTGTGTGATGTGCGCGGGTGCTTTGGCGTGGGCGCAAATCGGCAAAATTGTGTATGGTGCTGCTGACGAAAAACGCGGTTATTCTTTCTTTGCGCCCGATGTGTTGCACCCGAAAACGGAAGTCGTTTCGGGCGTTTTGGCAGAAGAATGTTCGGCGATTGTGAAGGAGTTTTTCAGGAAAAAACGGCATTAGTAGAACGCAAATTACGCAGATATCGCAAATTTACGCAAATCGTTATAATCTATTTTCTGCGTAAATTTGCGATATCTGCGTAATTTGCGTTCTACTCTTCCAATTCCCCCAATCCTTGCCGCGTAACCACAGGCTCATCGCCTGTGCAATCAACAATTGTTGAAGGCTCAATGTTGCCATAGCCGCCGTCAATAACAATATCCACCACGTTGCGAAATTTCTCGTGTATCAGTTCCGGGTCTGAAAAATATTCAATCACCTCTTCGCCGGTGGTGCGCACGGAAGTGGTCATCATCGGGTTGCCGAGTTCCTGCACAATTTCGCGGATAATATTGCTGTCGGGAATGCGGATACCCACCGTTTTTTTGTTCTTAAACAGGCGCGGCAGGTTGCTGCTGCCGTTGAGGATAAACGTGAAAGCACCCGGCAGGTTTTTCTTCATCAGTTTAAAAGTGGTATTATCCACTTTGGCAAATTCGCTGAGTTGGCTCAAATCGTTGCAAATAAACGAGAGGCTGTTTTTTTCGGGATTGATGCCTTTCAGTTTGCAGATTTTTTCCACCGCTTTGGTGTTGAAAATGTCGCAGCCCAAGCCGTAGATGGTATCGGTGGGAAAGATGATAACGCCGCCGTTGCGCACTATTTCGGCTATCCGCCTGATGTCGCGCGGATTGGGGTTTTCGGGGTATATTTTTAGTAGCATTTTCTTGTAATAAATTGGGGCTGCAAATTTAGGGCTTTTTATTCTTATTCTTTTGATTCTTTTGAAATAAGTTTGATTGCAATGTTTTATTTCTTCAAAAAACATCATATTTTGGAATAGAGGCTAACGAAAAATACAAAAAACACGCTAAAACCACTCCTTAACCAAACTTTTTTTTATCAAACACGAAAAAAAGTCGGTAATTTATTTGCAACTATAAAAATTACCATATAACTTTGTCCCCGAAAACAAGCGCGTACGCGCTTTTGATTTTTGTTTCTTCTTTCTTTCGATTTTTGTTTTTCTCTTTTCCATAATGGAAAAGAGAAAAACAAAAATCGAAGATAGATTAATCAAGTAATGTAATTTAAACGACCGAGTAAGGCAACTTGAATGACCAAGTAAGGCAACTTGAACGACCAAGTGAGGTAACTTGAACGACCGAGTAAGGTAACTTGAGTGACCAAGTAAGGTAACTTGAACGACCGAGTGAGGTAACTTGAATGACCGAGTAAGGCAACTTGAACGACCATTTATATTAATTTGAATGATTAACCTTAAAAACATAATTTATTATGGCAGCAAACAAAGATTGGATTTCAATGAGTTACGAGGGGCTTTACTCTCAAAGCACCCTGACGAAGGACTATCTCGATGGACATTTGGGGGACTTGGGTATTAACGGCAAAACGGCGGAGTGGGTCAATACGGACTTCAAAACGAAAGCCTACCAACCCTTTGCAAACGCCGTTCTCGCGTGGCGAAACCCCGCAGAGCGCACGCCGCTCAAAATCACGGCAGTGAAAGAGGCGTTTGATGCCCTGGTGCCGGTGTACAGAGAACTTTACACCTTCCTGAAAGGCAACCCTGTGGTAACAGACCAAGACCTGCAAGCAATGGGCTTGCCCAAGCGGTCGAGCAACAAGCCTACGCCCGTGCCGCCCCCGCAGACGGTGCCCGAGGCGGTGGTGGAACTGCCGAGCGAAGGCGTGGTAGTGCTGCACTTCCGCGACAGCGGCTCGGACAGAAAAGGCAAACCCGCAGGCATACACGGCGTGGAAATAGCGTGGCGAGTGGGCGCAACGGCGGCTACGCTGTGGGACGAACTGACGAACTCGGCTTTCGACACCGCTACCCCTTACCGTTTCTCCTTTCCGAGCGAAGAGCGCGGCAAAACGCTATCATTCGCCCTCCGATGGGAAAACACGCGAGGCGAAAAAGGCGCGTGGTCGCAAATATATACGGCGATTATTCCGTAAAACCTAAAGATATTCCATTTCTCGAAGAAATGGAATATCTCAATTAATTATTTTCTAATCTAAATTCTTTATTACTATGACTAAAAATTACTTTTCATTGAAGTTTTGGGCAATGATAATTGCCCTCTTCGCAGGTTTTACTTTCGCAAGTTGCGGAAAAGAAGAAGACGAGCCGGGCGGTGGCGACCCTATTATCCCGCCCATCGGCGAATTGACCGAACTCAAAAGTCCAATCACCGAGAACACCACGCTCAAAGATTTGGGCTTGCCGATTGACTACTTCTTTGCGGGTAGCACTTTGTTTGTGCAAAACAACGCTGTGCTGACCATTGAGCCGGGTGTAACCATTCAATTCACCTCAACAGGTGATAAAGGTTCGTTACAAATCAACGATGGTGCAACGATTAAGGCAATCGGCACGGCTGAAAAACACATTCAGTTCGTAGGGCGCAATTCGGCAAAGGGTAGTTGGGGAACGGTGCAGGTCAATACCAATTCCGACAACGAGTTTAAGTATTGCGACTTTGTCAATGGCGGCAACGGTTCTTTCGGAACGTTGTCTATGCGCGGCTCGGGCAATAATTCGCCGAGAATAAGTGTGCAGTATTGCAGCATTACCGGCTCGAAAAAGTACGGTTTTGATACCTACGGCAACAATTTTGCCATTGATGCCTTTGACCACAACACTATTACAGGCGGAGACGATGCCCCAGTGTATCTCTACAACCTGAAAATGGCGGAAAAGTTTGACCTCACGTCA
>JAISJU010000116.1 GCA_031261165.1 Prevotellaceae bacterium | reverse complement strand
ATACGAAGTTGCAAACTTCTTTTGTTTTAGGCACAAGTCGCAGGATTATTACAACTACTTATTTATCAGAAGAACACAAATTTTGCAAATATTTTATTCGATAAATCTGCGAAAAAATGGCATTTTTTACGTTATTTCTACTCTCACCTAACTTTTTCATTAAAATAACATTCCAATTATTGCACAGACTAAAAACTTTTGTGTATTTTTGCCCCCAATTTTCTAATCAACCTAAAAATTAATATACTATGAATAATGAAAATACCGTTTCGACAGACATTCTCATTGTCGGAGCAGGCGTAGCGGGCTTATCTGCTGCCATTCGTTTGGCAGATTTGCTGAAAGAGCGCGGACTGTCGCGCCGCATTTTGTTGGTGGAAAAAGGCTCGGCAGTGGGCAGTCATATCTTGTCGGGCGCGGTCATTCGCGCCGAGATATTGAAAGAACTCTTGCCCGATGTGCCGTTTTCCGACATTCCCCTCGATTCCAAAGTTACCAAAGACGGGCTGTTGCTCTTGGGCAATGTTGTTGGGGTGAAATCGCCGATGCACCCGCCCGGAATGCCGAGCAATGTGGGCAATTATGCCGTGTCGCTTGGGCAACTCTGCCGTTTCTTGGCAACGAAAGCCGAAGAAAAAGGCGTGGAAATCTACACAGGCTTTGCCGTCAGCGAAATACTGTATGATGCGCAGGGCAATATCACCGGTGCCAAAACCATCGACACCGGGCTTGACCATCACGGCAACCAACTCGAAAACTACGTGGAAGGCACGCGCATTGAGGCAAAATTGACCATTCTTGCCGAAGGCACACGCGGCAGCCTCGCCAAAACCGTTATCAACAAGTTTAATCTTCAAAAAGACCGCAATCCGCAAGTTTATTCGCTGGGTTGCAAAGAGTTGTGGAGTGTTCCCGAAGGCAATATTGTCGCCGGCGAAGTCTATCACACTATGGGTTATCCGCCCAAGTTGCACGAGTTTGGCGGCGGTTTCATTTATGGTCTGAGCAACAACCGCGTAGCCCTTGGTTTGGTGGTCGGTTTGGACTATGCCGACCCGACTTTCGACCTTCACGCCGTTTTTCAGGTGTGGAAAACGCACCCGCGCGTGGCAAAAATCCTTGCGGGCGGAAAACTCCTCGAATACGGCGCAAAAACCCTGCCCGAAGGCGGTTGGTACTCCTTGCCGAAACTCTATGTGAACAACGCGCTGATAGTGGGCGACAGTGCCGGTTTCCTCGTGATGCCCGCGCTCAAAGGCGTACATCTGGCAATCCGCAGCGGAATGTTGGCAGCCGAAACAGCGGCAGAGGCATTAGCCAAAAACGATTTTTCGGAAGATACATTAAAAGAATACGAAACCAAAATCGGCAAATCGGACATTTACAAAGAAATGTATCCGAAACGCAATTTCCGCCAAGCCTTTGCCAAAGGAATGTTTGCGGGCGGTTTTCTCTACACCACGCAACTGCTCACGGGCGGCGCGGGTTTCTGCGGAAAACTCGGCGTGCATACCGACTTTGCCGCCACAAAAACGGTATCGGGTTTCAGAGGCACGCCCTTCAAAAAACGCTTTGCAAACAAGTTGGATTTCGACAAAACGCTCACTTTCGACAAAGTAACGGACATCTACTATTCCGGCGCACAGCACGACGAAGAGCAACTTTGCCACCTGCGCGTGAATAACCCCGAAACCTACCAAAGTATCAATATAAAGCAGTACGATGCCCCCTGTCAATATTTCTGTCCCGCCGAAGTGTACGAAATCCACACCGACCGCGAAGGACACAAAGAACTGCGTATCCACGCCGAAAACTGCGTGCATTGCAAAACCTGCGACATCAAAGAGCCTGTTGACGGTATCACTTGGAGTGTGCCCAATGGAGGGAATGGACCGGAGTATCAGTATATGTAGAAAATTGTCTGAACTGTGGTTTTAATGTGATTATTATGATTATACTTAATCGTAAAAATCATATTAAAATCACAGTTCAGACAGAAAAAAACAAATAAAAAATAACAATGGAATTAGAAAAACAAAACATTCCAACAGGCGATACCAAAGAAGATAAAAAAAAGCGAAAGCAGTATATTATTGATTTTTACGGGAAATGGGTTGCAGCAAACCCTGAAAAGCAGATATATAATAAATCGTTGCAAACACTTATTGTGGTGCGTTTTTTATCAATAGAAGAAACGGCTCAGCACGCCTCTACGACATACAAATCAACAATAGCGATTACATTTCTATCTGAAATATTAGAAAATGCAATCGTAAAAAAGGACAAAAAAGGAATGATTATCACAGAAAACCCTAAACCGAATGTAAAAAATCAATCGCGTTTTTCAAAAATATTTATAATGGAATATAAAAAAACCGACTTTGGAAAAGTAAAACTTACAGTTGGAGAATTGCGTGGTAGCGGGCAAAAAGTGCAATATTGCATTACAGCAATAGAATAAAAAAAACAGATAAAAACCCTCGCACACACGAAATAGTTATTATCTGTTATTTTACTAATAAAACTTGGGAGAACTCCCATAAAATTATTAACGTTGCAAAGGTACAAACATTTTTTTGAACTGCCAAACATTTTTCAAAAATAATCTATCAATAAAAAATACAAATAAATTTAAAACAACAAAATATTATGTCATTAACAATAATAAGTTTAATCAAACAAGTTCCGCTGCCATCGGAGATGCGAATGGGCGAAGACGGGGCTATGGACAGAACAAAGGCAAAGTCGATTATCAATATCGATTGCCAATTCGGGCTTGAGGCAGGGCTGCAACTCAAAAAAAACTACCCCGATGCCAAAATGGTAGTGGTGTCGATGGGACCGCCGCCGTTTGAACAGTCGCTCAAAAACGCCCTTTCGATGGGTTATGACGAGGCGTATTTGCTTTCAGACCGCAAACTCGGCGGCTCGGACACTTTCGCTACAGGTTTGGCAATAAGCACGTTGCTCGAAGATTTGGGTTTTACAAAAGACGCAAAGGAGCCGTTTATCATTCTCGCGGGACGGCAGTCGTCAGACGGCGACACGGCGCACGTTCCCTCGCAGGTGGCAGAGGCAATGGGGCTTCCGCAGGCAACTTTCGTAGAGCGCATTGAGCCGAACAAAGACGGCACAATCATCGCCCGCAGAATTATCGAAGGCGGTTATCAGATGCTGCAACTGCCTGTGCCCTGCGTGGTATCTTTCACGCCAACAGGCATCAAACCGCGCAAGGCATCGCTTGTAGGAGCAATCAAAGCACGCCATACAAAAGTAGGAGTAAAGTCGGTTGATGACGTAAAAATGCCGCCGGAACACCAAGCCTTAATTGGCGTAAACGGCTCGCCCACAAAGGTGGCAAACGTTGAAAACATCGAAAGCGACCGTCCGCCAATAGTGATGGCTGCGGGACAAAACGAAACACAACTTGTTGAGTCGCTGATTGAAAATCTCAAGAAAGGCGGCAACACGTTGATAAAAAAAGACGCAAAAGAGAAAAAAGAAACCGATATTTCGGATTTTGAAATCGTTGACCAACGCGGCGACAACAAAGGTATTCTCACTTGGGCAGAGGTGGTGAAAGGCGACATTGCGCGTCCTTCCCTCGAACTGCTTACGCCCGCTCGTCATTTGGCAGACCAACTCGGCAACGACACCAAAATTACAACCGTTTTGCTTGGTAAAAACGTAAAAAATCTTGCTCAAAAACTCTTTGAATACGGCGCAGACGAGGTTATTGTTGTAGAAAATGACAAATTGGAGGAATATCTGATTTTGCCCTTTGCCTCTATTATCACGCAGATTATTGAAGAGCGCAAACCCGAAATTGCTCTTTTTGCCGCCACCACAGCAGGGCGCGAACTTGCCCCGCGCATCGGTATGAAAACCGGCTCAGGCGTTACTGCCGACTGCACCGCGCTCGAAATTGGCGACTATATCGACCGCAAAAACAAGCAGGTTATTCGTCCCATTCTGCACAGCCGCCGTCCCACCTTTGGCGAAAGCAAGTTGGCGACCATTCTCGGCTTTGTGTATCCGCAAATTTCCACCGCCCGCGCAGGTACATTTGCCGTTCCGCAGCGCGAAGAGGGCAGGGTAGGGACTGTTACAACCTTTACGCCCGAACTCCGAAAAGAAGATTTTGTAACCGAAATCCTCGAAACGGTGCGCGGCGAGGGCGGTTTGGCAGCACTGTTCGAGGCGGATATTATCGTTTCGGGCGGTCGCGGCGCAACGGCGGACAACCTGCAATTGGTCAAAGATTTAGCCGCTGCTCTGAAAGCAAACGGACTGAAAGCCGAATGGGCGTGCAGCCGTGCGGTGGTTGATGAGGGAATGGCAGAATACGCTCGCCAAATTGGGCAGACAGGCAAAACCGTGCGCCCGAAAATCTATGTCGCCATCGGCATCAGCGGCGCGATACAGCACCTCGCGGGAATGAAAGAGGCGGGCAAAGTCATCGCCATTGACCACAACCCCAAAGCAGCCATTTTCCGCAATGCAGATTTCGGCATTTGCGGCGAATATGCCGATGTGCTGCCTGAATTGATAGAAAAGGTAAAGGCGGGATTTACGTTTGGGATTTAATAAAAAACCCTTATGAAAATCAAAGAAATAACCCAAGCAATAGAATCTTTTGCGCCGTTGGCGTTTCAAGAGGACTACGACAACGCGGGTTTGCTGCTCGGAAATTACGACAGCGAGGCGCGGGCTGCGTTGCTGTGCATTGACGTAACAGAAACGGTCATAGACGAGGCAATCGCCAAAAACTGCAACCTGATTATTGCTCACCACCCGCTCATTTTTAAAGGATTGAAGAGCATCATCGGTAAAAACGAAGTGGAACGTTGTGTGCTGAAAGCCCTTAAAAACGATATTGCCGTTTATGCCGCGCACACCAATTTGGACAATGTGGAAAAGGGCGTGAGTTTCAAAATGGCGGAAAAAATCGGCTTGCACAACCTGCGGATTTTGCAGCCGCAGCAGGTGGATTTCTATGCCTCCGATTTTCCGAAAGCAGGCGCAGGCGTTGTCGGCGAACTTGAAACGGAAATAGACGAACTTGCGTTCTTGCAACAACTGAAAATCGTTTTCGGTACGCCCTGCATCAAACACTCGCCCTTGTTGGGAAGAAAAATAAAGCGTGTGGCACTATGCGGAGGCGCGGGCAGTTTCCTCATCGGCGAGGCAAAAAAGGCGAATGCCGATGTTTTTGTAACCGGCGATGTAAAATACCACGATTTTTTCTTGGCTGAAAATCACTTGTTTATCGCAGATATAGGACATTTTGAGTCGGAACAGTACACAAAAGAAATATTTTTTGAGATTATTAGAAAAAAAATTCCTACCTTTGCCGTTCATTTTTCAGAAACAGAAAATCGTGTTCATTATTTTTGAAAAATCTAAAATCGTCAATCAATAAATCGTAAAAAATATATGGCTACCGAAAAGAAAACCATTGAGAGTAAAGAAATTACAGTAGAAGAACGCTTAAAAGCCCTGTATGCTTTTCAAACTGTAAATTCGGAAATAGACCGGATAAAAACCCTGCGTGGCGAACTTCCGCTCGAAGTGCAAGACCTCGAAGACGAAATCGGAGGTTTGCAAACCCGCATTGAAAACTACAAAACAGAGGTGAAAGACCTTGACGCACAGGTTGTCGGCAAAAAAGCCGAAATTGATAATTCGCGCTCGCTGGTAGAAAAATACAAAGAGCAGCAAAACAATGTGCGCAACAACCGCGAGTACGACAACCTCTCAAAAGAGATTGAGTTTCAGAGTCTTGAAATTGAGTTGAGCGAAAAACGCATTCGCGAATACACGGCTGTTGCCAAAACAAAACGCGAAGAGGTGGAAAAACTCGAAACGTATTTGCAAGAACGCAAAGCGGATTTGAAACAGAAAAAAGGCGAGTTGAACGAAATTATTGCCGAAACCAAGCAGGAAGAAGAAAAACTGCGTGATGAAGCAAAGAAAATTGAGGAACAAATTACCGATGTGCGTTTGCTCAACGCCTTTAAACGTATCCGTAAAAATGCCCGCAACGGCTTGGCAGTAGTGTATGTGCAGCGTGATGCTTGCGGCGGTTGTTTCAACAAAATTCCGCCCCAAAAACAGATGGATATTCGTCTGCGCAAGAAAATTATTGTGTGCGAATATTGCGGGCGTATACTTGTAGACCCTGAATTGGCGGGCGTGGTGCCGGAAGAGAAGTAGGGGCGAAAAATTTTTCGCCCCTACAAAAAACACACAAACGGATGTTTCGCAAGAAAGTCCGTTTTTTTTGTGTCCAAATGTTGCAAAAATAGTTGATATTCTGCCGTTTGCGGATTAAGCGGACGGTGATTTTCGGCTTTAATGATTTGGGCGATTTCTTTTTCTATTTGGCGGGTTTCGGCAGAAAAATAAGTTTCCGAGAATTTTTCCCAAATATAAGTAATTGCCTGATTGTTGGGGTGCAGCATATCTTCTTCGTAAAAACGGTAGTCGCGCAACTCGTCTAACACAATTTCGTAAGCGGGAAAATAATCAATATTAGAGCATCTTGTTTGTAATTCGTTGATAGCCAATAGCAAAGTGCTTTTGCTTAACTGATTTTCGTGTGCGCCGTCTTTCCAGTGCCGAATGGGGCTGACGGTAAAAACAAAACGTATTTTCGGATTAATTTGTTGAATATCAGTAACTAATTTTGTGTAGCAATCTACAATTTCCTGTACAGAAAGCCGTCTGCGTGTAAAAAAACGGTCAGGTAATTTGTGGCAGTTGGCTACCGTTTTGCCGTCTTTTTCATATACAAATGCTGTACCGAAAGTAATCAACAGAAAATCGGTTTTCAACAGCTTTTCAACTGAAATACGGATTTGATTGTTGATATTTTGCAGTGTTTCCTCGCAGTCGATGCCCGAAAATACGCCGTGATGTGCAAAACTGTGCCACAAGCCGTTGTACGGAAACAAATCTTCGGTGGAAAGCAGCCGTTTTTCCAGCAAAATACGCAAAGCATTTTCGATGGAAAGCGGATTATAGAGTATGCCGAAAGGATTAACAGAAACATTGAATTTACTCTCTTTCAGCCGATTGCCGATGTTTTCCGCAAAGCAAGACCCCAACAACACAATGTTGTCGGGGTATGCGATTTGTTGGTCGGCTTTTTTGAGCGATATTTCGGTTCTGAATAACATTATTTGCTTAAAAGTTCCATTAATTCATCTAAATTCGGGCTGAGAATAATCTCGCTACGGCGGTTTTTTTGCCGTGCCTCAGGTGTTTTGGCAGGGTCGAGGGGCAAGAACTCGCTGCGACCGGCAGCCGTAATGCGAACAGGCTTAATCTCTTTATTTTTAAGCAATATTCGCGTAATGGCAGTGGCGCGTTTCGTACTCAAATCCCAATTGTCGGTAATTTGCCCGCTACCGTTGTAAGGCACATCGTCTGTATGCCCTTCCACCACGATTTGTATATCAGGATTTTCCGCCAATACTTTCGACAGTTTTTCAATCGCGCTCACACCTTTCGGGTCAATGTCCCACTTGCCCGATTTAAAGAGCAGTTGCTCGTCAAGCGACACATACACCTTGCCGTTTTTGGTGGTAACCGCCAAGCCGTTGCCCTCAAAACCGACCAATGCCTGCGAAACTTTGTTTTTAAATTCTTTCAGCAATGAATCTTTGCGGTTGAGAATGTTGGTCATTTCGCGCAGTTTTTGGCTTTGTTCGGCAAGTTCCGCTTGCTGTTTATCAATATCTTTCTGCTTTTCGGAAAGCGATACGCGGCTTTGTTGCAGTTGCTTTTCGGCAGCGTTCAATTCGTCTTCCTTTGCCTGTAATTTTTCTTTAATTCCTTGTAAATCGGCAAGCAAGAGTTTTACTTCTTCTTCGCTTTTCGATTTGCCGAGTTTGTCGCGCAGTTCGGTGTTCAGGTCGTTGAGTTGGGCGATGTCGCTACTCAATGCGTAAATTTTCCGCGAATAATTGAGCGTGTCGGCAGATAAACGTTCCACATCGCTTTTCAGGCGGGCATTTTCAGAGTCTAATTCTCTGTTTTTCACGTTTTTGTCGGCTAACTCGCGTTTAGCATTTTGCGCCTCGTCATAATACTGATTTCGGCTGCCCAAAATATCATTGTACTGTTTTTTTGAAACGCAGGCGGTCAATCCTACTGCGAGGGCAAGAAAATAAATTATTTTTCTCATTTTGTTAGATGTTTAAAAATTATGCGGACAAAGATAGGAATAATCTCAAAAAATGAATACTTTTGTAGCATAATTTAATATATAAAAAGTATGAAAAGATTGTTCTTTTTACTGTTTTTAGTGTTGCCGTTTTTCGTTCAGGCACAAAAAGCGAGTACACAAGAGGTTTTGTTGCAGTTAGTTAAGAACTTACACGGTGGGGTAGAGTTGCATACGGTTGATGGCAGACAGAGTTATTATGTGTATGGCGGAACGGGTTATAAATATTATTTTCACAAGCAAACGTATTTTTTTCCGCAAATTGATTTCAAGTGGGGGCAATATCGCTACGACACGAACAGCAGTAATTACACTGAAACATCTTCGTTGGCATTTCCGCTCATTGTAGGTTACGACCTGCCCATGAAAGATATTATTACCGCAAATATTTATGGCGGTGCGCGTTACGAGCAAATTTTGTACGTTTCACACAACACCTACACCTCAAAAGTGAATAAAGCGCAGACGGGTTTGCTTGGCGGCGCAACTATTAAAATAGCAAATCGCTTTGGTATCACGGTCAGTTACTACTATGGCTTGACTTCCCTTTACAACGATGGCACAGGAAAAACTTCTTCTTTTAATTTTGCGTTTTTGTTTTGATTGTTATAGTTTTTGTTGTTATTTTTGAACATATAAATCACAGTTTTGTAGTTATGTTTGTCCGTTAAGCTTTACTTTTCTAACCGCCAAAATCATCGTTTAGACAAACAAAAAAGCCTCTATATCAGAGGCTTTTGTTTTGAGCGGAAGACGGGGTTCAAACCCGCGACCCTCAGCTTGGAAGGCTGATGCTCTATCAACTGAGCTACTTCCGCGGTCGCTGTTTTTTTTGTCTCATTGTCTTATCGTACTGTCGTACTTTTAAATTAAAAACTAAAAGCATAAAACTTTTAGTTTTTGTGGGGGAAGATGGATTCGAACCACCGAAAACATACGTTAGCTGAGTTACAGTCAGCCGCAATTGGCCACTATGCGATTCCCCCCCTTTTTCAATTTTGCGGTGCAAAGGTAAGCACTATTTTTTTATCTACCAAATTTTTTTCAAAATAAATTTGCCATTTTTATGGCAGCAATCGCACATTCTACTCCTTTGTTGCCCAACGCGCCGCCCGCACGGTCTTTTGATTGTTGTAAGGTATTGGTTGTCAGTACTCCAAAAATCACAGGTGCAGGGTATTCGTTTAACAACCCACCATCATAAGTTTTGGCATTCAGTTGGGTGATACCCAGCGTTACACCCTGACAAACGTAGTCAAAATGCGGCGTATCGCCCTGAATGACGCAACCGAGTACGATAATGGCAGCAAATTCTCTTTTGTTTTGCAACACTTTTGCAGCAAAAGTCAGTTCAAACGTACCGGGAACGTGCTTTACTGTGATATTTTTTTCCTGCACGCCATTTTCTTTCAAAGCATCAACGGCACCCTGCAAGAGTGCGTATGTGATTTCAGCGTTCCAATCGGCTACGGCAATAGCGTATCGCTGTTTTGCAACCCGGTTTTTATCGGGCATCGCGGCGGCATCGTATTCCGAAAGATTGTGCAGTTTGGTCGCCATTATTATTTTTTTGAGGATTTGGCTCTTTCGATATATTTATCAATATCGCGGGCTTCGAGGCTGTTGAAATACTTGTCTTTAATTAATGTATAACTTTCAACAGCTTTGTCCGCCTCGCCCAAACTTTCGTAAGCCTTACCTGCTTTTTTCAGGAAAAAGGGCGAAACCACCTCGTTATCGGCTTTTTTGGCGGCTTTCTCAAAATAGGAAATGCCTTTGCGCACATCGCCGGTTTCCACATAGCAATCGCCGATGGTGCCGATAATGCCATATTGAATAAACTCGTCATCGGCATCGAAATCTTCGAGATAGTTCAGCGCAGCCTTGTAATCGCCTAATTTAAAGTAAGATATACCGGCGTATGCTTTTGCCAGATTACCGGTTTGGGTGCTGCCGTATTCTTTGATGATGGATTTCAAGCCGATGTAATCCACGCCGTTGCCTTCCAACGCTACTTGAAACGAGTCAACACCAAAATATGCCTCGCCTTTGTAAATTTGCTCTTGCGCTTTCACTTCGCGCGGGGCGGAATATTTGTATTTATAAAATACTACTCCCGCCACTACAACGGCGAGAATGAGAACTCCGATACCAAGTTCTTTGAGGTGGGTTTCGATAAAAGCCTCCGATTTTCCCAGTGCGCTTTCAACTTTTTGCAGTTCGTCAGGCGCAGCATTTTTCTTGTTTGACATATAATAATGATGTTTTAAATTTTTCAGGCTGCAAAAGTATATTTTTTTGAGTAATAAATGAAAAATTTTGCGCAATATTTTTCTTGCAAAATGATTTTTTTATTTTTCGCCTTTGCGGTATTAATTATCTCTTCCGTGCGAACTGTTAGTAATTAGTTGATTTGCAGAGATTTCCGCATAGTTTTCTCGACTTTTGAAAATATCGCAAGCCAAATAAAGTGCGTTGCGGAAAGATTCTTCGGAAGCGATATTTTTTCCCGCAATATCATACGCCGTGCCGTGTGCGGGCGAGGTGCGCACAATGTTTAAACCGGCGGTATAATTCACGCCCGATTCCATCGACAGCAGTTTGAAGGGTATCATTGCCTGGTCGTGGTACATCGCCAAAATGGCATCAAATTTCGTGTAGTTGCCGCTGCCGAAAAAGCCGTCTGCGGGATACACGCCAACGCAAACAATTCTCTCTTTTTCAGCCTGTTGCATTGCGGGAATGATGATTTGCTGTTCTTCCGTACCGATAACGCCGTTGTCGCCCGCGTGGGGGTTTAGCCCGAGAACGGCGATGCGCGGCAGGTTGATGCCAAAGTCCTGTATGAGGCTGCGGTGCAGTTGGCGGAGTTTTTTCAGTAATAATTCGGTAGTCAATGTTTCTGCCACTTTTGAGATGGGTAAGTGCGTGGTAGCCACTGCAATACGCAAATCACCGCCCACCATTAACATTAGCGAGTCGTCTTTTTTGCCGAAATTCGTTTCCAAAAATTCGGTATGTCCGGCAAAATGAAACCTGTCCGACCGGATATTTTCCTTATTTATCGGCGCGGTAACCAGCACGTCAATAAAGCCGTTTTTCAGTTCGCCAACTGCTTTTTCGAGGGCAACAAGCGCAGCATCACCCGCAATTTTGGTGGAAGTGCCAATATCCACTTTGATTTCTTCATCGCTGATATTCACGATATTAATACGCTTGTAGTTAGCATCGGCAGCCGATTTGATGGCACTCATACTGAAATTTTCGATACCGAGCATTTTGCGGTGAAACGAGGCGACTTTCGACGAGCCGTAGATAACCGGCGTGCAAATATCCAATAGTTGCGCCTCTTGTAAGGTTTTGATAATCACTTCGTAACCTATACCGTTGATGTCGCCGTGCGTAATGCCGACTTTTATTTTTTGGTTTTCCATTATGTTTGATTTACAATTTTAAATTTTGCAAAGGTAATGCTTTTTATTTAACTGACCAAATTACTTTTTCCCGCCAACATTCCGCAAGCCGCCATTATATCCTCGCCCCGCGACTTGCGAATGGTAGTGATAATTCCATTGTCAGTTAGATATTCGCGAAAAAAAATCATTTTTTCGGGATTGCTTTCTTTCAAATCCACACCGGGAATGGCGTGGAAACGAATGAGATTGACGCGGCATTCTATTCCGCGCAAAATCCGCGCCAGTTCGCGGGCGTGGCGCATAGTGTCGTTCAATCCGTCAAACATTATGTACTCAAACGACACGCGGCGTTGGTGGCTGAAATCATATTTTTTGATGGTTTTCAAAATATCTTCGATGGAATAAACTTTGTTCATCGGCATCAACTCTTGCCGCTCGCTGTCGAAAGGGCTGTGCAGGCTTATGGCAAGATGGCACTGGCTTTTTTCGAGAAAAACCGTCATTCCGGGAACAATGCCGATGGTGGAAACCGTGATGCGGCGCGGACTCATCGCGTGTCCGTAGTCCGAAGTGAGGATTTCGAGGGCTTTCATCACTTCGAGCGTGTTGTCGAAAGGCTCGCCCATTCCCATAAAGACGAGGTTTGTGAGTTTGTCGCTTTCGGGAATGGATTGTATCTGATTAATAATTTCGCCCGCCGAAAGATTGCCGTGAAAGCCCTGTTTGCCTGTCATACAAAATTGGCAGTTCATTTTGCAGCCAATTTGTGAGGATACGCAGAGTGTATGTCGTTCTTCGTCAGGAATATACACGCTCTCAATGTATCCGTCATTGCGGGCTTGGTTACTGAGCGAAGTCGAAGTATGACCCGCAATCCCCTTTGCTGTATTGTCATTGCGGACTTGGTTACTGAGCGAAGTCGAAGTATGACCCGCAATCCCCACTTGAAATAAATATTTCTTCGTTCCATCAACCGACACCATTTCCTCCACCGATATGTGTGCGCCGACCTCATATTTTTCCGCAAGCCGCGCACGGTTGGCTGCCGAGATGTTGGTCATTTCGTCAATAGACTGCACTTTTTTCTTGTACAGCCAATCGGCTATTTGCTTGGCGGCAAAAGCGGGTAGGGCGTTTTCGGCGGCAATTTCTTTTAGTTCGGTTAGGGTTTTGCCTAATAAAGGGTGTTTCATTTTTCTGTTTTTTAGTACCTTTGTGGTTGGCGCAAGTTTGCAACTTGTGCCTAAAACAATGTAAGTTTGTAACTTTTTCTTTTGTGCTTTTTTATTTACCGAAGTCGAAGACTTCTTTTGTTTTAGGCACAAGTCGAAGAATTGCGCCGGTCAGGCGAATATTGCGACAGCATATTTTTGAAAATTGAGTTAAGCATAATCGTTTATCTTAGTACTGTTATACTATCATTATTTTTTGTTAAGTATATTCTCGTAAATACTAATAATTTGATAATTATTGTTTAATTCAATATTCATTTCAATTAAAAAAGTTGATGGCTTGTTTTTATTTGAACGCTCAATGAAATAATCCAATGTATAACTTATTGAAACATATTTATTCCCAATATTTGTCAGTTCTAAGCTTTCCCAATGAACATTAAATTTTTTATTATATACACCAAAGGTATTATCATATTGTTTTATTTTTTCAATTACACTTTCCCTACTTATATTATATGTACTATGAAATCTTTTTAATCTATAGGCAAAAAGATTACTAGCCTCCTGAAATTGATTGTTTTTGAGGTATTTATAATAGTCATTGATAAATTTTATTATTTTCTCTTTATTCGGAAATGTATTTATATTTTGTTGATTCCCATTTTCTTTACTATTAAATACTACATCACAATTTTCAACACTAGTTATATCCACTATAATTATACCTTCTCTAACTATTATATTAGTCTTCCCATCAGTTGTGGCATCTAAATTTGCACCATCTTTTATCTTGTAAATCATATCTTGTTCGCTGTTTTTATTCCTATTACGAAAAACAACAAGTAAATCTTGTTTCTGTATTGTTATTCTATCAACATATACAATTTCAGAACTTTTCCGTTTGTCGTACAAACTTTGGGTGTATTCAACACTAAATTTTCCAATGGGAGTCGGAATTCCTGCATTTGCAGAGATACTAAATCCATTAGAAAGACTGTAACTTATTTTGACAAATGGTATTTCCCAACTAATACTTGCTTGAGAAAAAGCTTGTACGCTTAGTAATAAAAATAGGAATAGTGTTCCTATTTTATTTATGTATTTTTTATTTTTGTTTATTCCTATCATTATTTTTCTATTTTCTGAATATCATTTAATTTTAAATACCCTGCCATATATGTTTCATTATATGTAATATCCGTAATACCATAATAATCAATTGTTCCGTCTGGTCTTTCTATGTAAAATATGCTTTGTATGTATACTAACTGATTCCGCGTTAAATATCCTTTGGTATTGTAAAATGTTCCATCTGGTAATACTATATAAAAATACGAGATTTCACTTATTACTTGGTAATAACCGGGGTGACTATTTTTTAATATACTACTATGATTGTCTTGATTTTTACTATTAAATACTACATCACAATTTTCAACATCAGTTATATCTACTATAATCATACCTTCTCTAACTTTTATATTGGTCTTTCCATTAGTTGTAGCTTCTAAACTTGCACCATTTTTTATCTTGTAAACTATATCTTGTTCGCTATTTCTATTACGAAAAACAACAAGTAAATCTTGTTTTTGTATAGTTATTCTATCAACATATACAATATCGGAACTTTTCCGTTTGTCGTACAAATTCTGAGTGTATTCAATACTAAATCTTCCAATGGGAGTAGTTATTCCTTTATGTGCAGATATACTAAATCCATTAGAATGACTATAACTTATTTTGACAAATGGCATTTCCCAACTAATACTTGTCTGAGAAAATGTTTGAATGCTTATGAATAGAAATAAACATAATATTTCTATTTTATTTATGTACTTTAAGTTGCTCGTGATTTTATTCATTTTTCAAAATATTTTATTTATTCAAAATCACAGTTCAGACAAAAATTTCAACAACAACCCTAATTCCCCCTTCTTCCTTCCCACCTCAACACATTGCCGAATTATCTCCAAATCAAAACTTTGAACAGCCGAAAAATCAATCCGCAAATCATCTTCCAAATACTCACGCATTGCCTTAACAGATTGAAGGCGCAAATTGGGTGTAGTAACAATTTTGTCGCACAATGCCTTTTCGGGCGAGGCAATGAGAAAGGCGTAAGAATTATTAATAATCTCCTGCCTGACACCTATCGGGTAATATTGGGCAGGCACTTTTACATACTCAAAATGTCCAAGCGGCGTATCGTACTGCTTATGCAACTTCGTACAAACCGAGCGCATCGTAAAAACTCTTTCGGGAATCAATCCGTAATACGCAAGGGCGGATTCGAGCGAAACATACGAGGGATTGTACAAATGATTTGCCACAAGTTCTGTTGAAATTTCCTGATTATGAACTTTTGGGGCAACAACATACAAATTACGCTTTACCCGAATTATAAGCCCTTTTCGCTCTAATTCGGATAACTTCTTATCAGGATTATTCAAATCGCTGTACAACGAGTATAAAATATCCGTATTTACGGGAATTATTCCCAAATTCTTTAAAACTTCCATTACTTATACCATAAAATCGCCGCAAAGATAGTAAAATTTTGATAGATAACGGAAAAAAAGTCGGATAACTATCAAAATTCCACTATTTTTCTTACAACAAATTACTCGCCAATTCCGACAAATAACTCCGTTCGCCTTTCACAAGATTGATATGCGCAAAAATATCCTGCCCTTTCATTTTGTCAATCATATACACCAAACCGTTGCTTTGCACATCAAGATAAGGCGAGTCTATTTGCTGAATGTCGCCGGTGAAAACTATTTTTGTGCCTTCGCTCGCGCGGGTGATAATGGTTTTTATCTCGTGGGGCGTGAGGTTTTGTGCCTCGTCAATAATGAAATAGGTTTCCGAAAGGCTGCGCCCGCGAATATAGGCGAGTGCCTCAATTACCAGATTTCCCGATTTTTGCATTTCGTCAATAGCGGTAATTTCGCGGCTCGAGGAGGCAAACTGATTTTTTATCACCGTCAAATTGTCGAAAAGCGGCTGCATATACGGTGCCATTTTTTCCTGTTCCGTGCCGGGCAGAAAACCCAAGTCGCGGTTGGCGAGGGCAACAATGGGGCGTGCGAGAAGTATCTGTTTGTACTCGTTGCGTTTGTGCAGCGCGGCGGCGAGGGCGAGCAGGGTTTTGCCCGTTCCCGCTTTTCCGGTGATGCCCACAAGTTTAACATTGTCGTCGAGCAACACATCGAAGGCAAAAGTCTGTTCGGCGTTGCGTGGCTCAATGCCGAAAGCGCGGTCTTTGCGCACTTTTTGCACCATCTGCGTTTCGGGGTGATAACGCGCCAAAACGCTGGCGCGGTCGCTTTTCAGAATAAAACATTCGTTGGGGTCAATGTCGTCTTTGAAATAAAAATTTTCGAGGGAAACGCCCGCCGCTGTTGCGTAAATACGGTCAATCACCTCACTGTCAATATTTTCAAACGTATTCTGTTCTTTCTCGAAAATGTCGATATTCGTAACTTTATCCGAAATATAATCTTCCGCCAAAATGCCGATAGACTTGGCTTTCATACGCAGGTTGATGTCCTTTGTAACGAGTACGGTTTTTACTTTCGGATTTTGCTTTTGCAGATGAACGGCGGTACTGAGTATGCGAACGTCTGAGTTTTTATCGGAAAAAGGAAGGTTTCGCACTTCTTCCAAGTCCGTTTCGGCAATGATAAACAATTTGCCGAGTCCTTCGCCGAGGTCTGCGCCTTGTTTAAAAAAATCGTTGTCGGAAATAGCATCAAGTTCGCGCACAAACTCGCGGGCGTTGAAGTTAATCTGGTCATTCCCTTTTTTGAATTTGTCCAATTCTTCGAGTACGACAATGGGAATGTAGATGTCGTTTTCCTCAAAGTTGTAGATGCACTTGTAGTCGTGCAGGATTACGTTGGTGTCTAATACGAAGTTTTTCATAGCGTTTTTGATTTTTTTGAAAAGACAAAGGTAGCATTTAATTTTTTTATTTCAAATATTTTTTTTTACTTTGCACTGAAAAAAATATATCAATGACTTACGCCGAAACACTTGATTATCTTTTTACCAGCCTGCCGATGTATTCGCAAATCGGTGCGCCTGCCTACAAAGAGGGCTTGGACAACACGCTCGCGCTCGACCGTTATTTCGGACATCCGCACCGCAAGTTCAAGAGCATTCACGTGGCGGGGACAAATGGCAAAGGCTCTGTGTCGCACCTTTTGGCGGCGGCGTTGCAGCGGGCGGGCTACCGCGTGGGGCTTTACACCTCGCCGCATTTAAAGGATTTCGGCGAGCGTATCCGCGTTGATGGGCAGATGATTTCCAAACAGTTTATTGTTGATTTTGTATCCTCGCATCGGCATTTCTTCGACACTTTGCATCCCTCGTTTTTTGAGATGAGCGTGTTGATGGCATTTGATTATTTTGCTCAAAACGAAGTTGATGTGGCGGTTATCGAAGTTGGTTTGGGCGGCAGGCTCGACAGCACCAATATTATCACGCCCCGTTTGAGCGTGATTACCAACATCAGCCTCGACCATACCAATTTGCTTGGCGACACGCTCGAAAAAATTGCTGCCGAAAAAGCAGGCATCATCAAGCCTCACGTGCCGGTAGTCATAGGCGAGGCGAGCAGCGGCGTTCGGCGCGTGTTTGAAGAAAAAGCCGCGCGGGAAAATGCGGCGATTTATTTTGCGGAAGAGTTTTATAACATTCTTCCGTTGGTTGAAACCAACGGCAATATTATCAAAAGTCCCTTTAAAGGGACTTCCG
>JAISJU010000075.1 GCA_031261165.1 Prevotellaceae bacterium | reverse complement strand
GTAAATACATACGCCGGATTTACACCCATCATTTGGGGTAACGGTGGACTTACTGCAAGCGAAAATTCGGAGTTTTACAAACGTTTTGGCGTGAAACTCAAAATCGTTATTCAAGATGACTTCGCAGCAGGAAGAAGCGCATTCAAAAACGGCGATATTCAACTTCTGTATTGCACTACAGACGTGCGTCCTGTGGAAATGGGCAACGCATCTGATATGGTCGGCTCAAAACAAATAATGATACTCAACTATTCGCGCGGCGCAGATGCAATAGTGGTGCGGAAAGGTATCAATACCGTTGCCGACCTGAAAGGCAAAAAAGTGGCTGTTGCGCCCGGCACGGCATCTCACACACTGCTGTTGAATGTTTTGGAAACTAATGGATTAACCGAAAAAGATATTCAGTTGATAAAAGTAGAATCGGGCTTGGAAGCGGCGCAGATATTCAAA
The DNA here is from genome assembly GCA_031261165.1 of Prevotellaceae bacterium. Lineage (GTDB taxonomy): Bacteria > Bacteroidota > Bacteroidia > Bacteroidales > Paludibacteraceae > JAISJU01. Next base: position 2,867 of record JAISJU010000075.1, on the reverse strand, counting down.
GCCCTTCAAACCGATGTTGCAGTATGTTGGGCACCGGACGATGCTGATTTGGTTGCATCAATGCCCGGCACAAAAGTGCTGTTTTCCACCAAACAAGCGTCAAACTTGATTACAGACGGTTTAATAGTGAAAGATGATTATCTCGAAAAGAATTTTGATAACGTAAAAAATGTGGTTGAAGCCATTTTATGGGCAAATTCGGAATTAAACAAACAGACAAATGCTGCCAAAGCGGCTAAAATTGCAGCCAAAGCGTTCGGTACGGACGAGGATTTCGTTATTACCGGTTGCGACAATATTCGTTTTGCCACGTTGGAAGACGAGGCAAATTTCTTCGGGCTGAATACCGGCTATACCGGCACGACAGGCGATTTTATTTATTCCAAAATGGCGCGTACTTACGAAGGTATCGGATTAACTAGCAAGCCGGTAAGTTGGCGGAAATCTTCCGATGCCTCAGTGTTGGAAACACTTATCACATCAAATCGTTTAGACAATGACCAGACGGCAGAAACGGCTAAAACATTTGCCGCACCAACTACGGAAGATGCTAAAAAAGAAGCCGTTTCAAACAAAGTAATTATCATTGAGTTTGTTTCCAACAGCGCATTGCTGGACAACGATGCAAAGGCAATTATTGACAGTGAAATCGCACCAATAGCCAAACAATTCAGTGCGGCTCGTATGCGCATTCAAGGAAATACCGACAATACCGGCTCTGATGCGGTAAATAAACCCCTGTCGCTCAAACGCGCACAGTCGGTAGCCGATTATCTTGCCAAAGAATACGGCTTTGATAAAAACCGCTTTGTTGTGGTTGGAAACGGCTCGGAAAAAGCCGTTAAAGCAGGCTCGGCAGGAAACGACAAAAATTATCGAATTACCGAATTTCAACTGTTAAGCGAATAGTATGACGATAAAAAATTTGTTTAAAATGGGCGGTTCTTTGAACAAAAGAACTGCTACCGTTTTTACTATAATCGGTGCATTTCTGCTTTTACTGATATGGTATGGATTAACGGTATCGGGAAATATCATTCCGCCAAAAATTCTGCCCAATCCGCTCAAAGTATTTCTATCGTATGGCACACTGATAACGGAACACAATCTTTTTTCCAATATCTTTTATACAGTTAAACTCAATCTGCTGGGCTATGTGTATGCTTTGGCACTTGCTCTGCCGTTGGGTTTTCTTATCGGATTGTTTCCCTTGCCCCACGCGCTGTTTCAAAAATATGTGGAAGCCATCAGGTATTTGCCTGTTCCTTGTATCAGTGGAATTTTTATTGCCACATTGGGCTTGGGATTTACAATGAAAGCGTCTTTTTTGGCATTTGGTTTGCTTATTTATGTGCTGCCGGTAGTTATATTGCGCATCAGCGAACTGCAAAATCCGAGCAACGATAAAGATTTTGTGTATCTGCAAACCATCAAAACGCTTGGCGCAACTAATTGGCAGAAATTTAAGGAAGTGTATTTTCCTTATGTAATGGGTAAAGTTTTCAACGATATTATCAATCTTACGGCAATTTCTTACACGTATGTTGTCATTGCCGAAGTGTTGAACAAGGAAGGCGGCATCGGTGCAAGCATTGCCACGCTTACCCGTCAGTCCCGAATAGCAGAAGTGTATGCCCTGCTGTTTGTGATTATTCTTATCGGCATTTTGCAGGATTTTCTGCTAAAAACATTAGATAAATTACTGTTTCCGTATAAATACGATTAAATAAAAATGGCTGGTTTCAAAAACTTATTTACCATAGAAAATAATGCGCCGCAGGTTGAACAGGTTTCATCGCCCGTAAATACGCAGCATTCCCCAATGGACAATGCCTACGCGGTAGAGGATACGGACGTTATCAACCTCGAAAATATCAATCTTGCCTTTGATACAAAAAAAGGCGAAAAGCACGTCATTTTTGACAATTTCAATCTTTCTATTAAAGATTTCAGACACGAGAAACAGTTTATTTCTTTAATGGGACAAAGCGGTTGCGGGAAATCTACCATACTGAATATGATAGCCGGCTTGGCAAAACCAAACAGCGGAACAGTCAAAGTGTATGGCAAAGAAATCGGGCAAAACGAATCTGTGCCGATGATTTTTCAGCATTACAGTTCTTTCCCCTGGCTGACGGTGCTCGACAACGTCGCCCTGCCGCTTAAACTAAAAGGCATTTCAGAAGAAGAACGATACGAAAAATCAATGGCATTGCTCAAACTTGTCGGCTTAAACGGACACGAAAAAAAATGGACAAACAAACTGTCCGGCGGACAAAAGCAACGTGTAGCCATTGCACGCGCATTGAACTGCGGCTCTAAAATACTGCTGCTTGACGAAGCAACTTCCGGTTTGGACATCAAAATGAAAAAAGAATTGCAGGACACGCTGGTAAGGGTGTGCTACGATACGCCCGATGTAGATTACACTTATATCAATGTAGGGCATAATATCGAAGAAAATGTATATCTTTCAAACCGCATTTACATATTGACGGCAAACCCTTGCCGCATTCATAAGGTGTTGGACATTGTTTTTGACAAACGCACGCCCGATATACGCAAAACACCGCAATTTCACCATTATGTTGATGAAATCAACTCGATTATGAATGAAATTTGCTGATTTAGTACGCAAATAACGCAAATTTCCGCAAATATTTTCTTATGAAAAGATTTGCGGAAATTTGGATATATATGCCAAAAATGGTTGGTAAAAAGTATAATAACAATCACAATATCAGTACATTAAAAAAGTTTATTGAAAAGCATTTCAATAAACTTTTTATTTATGGAAAAAACAGCAAAAAAGGTCAAAAAATTCCGCTGTTGGGATTGTGGCAGTTTGAATACCATAAAATGGGGAG
>JAISJU010000002.1 GCA_031261165.1 Prevotellaceae bacterium | reverse complement strand
ATGTTTTCCTATGAGCATTCATGCCGTAACTGATAAAGGGTTTTTGATTAAAGTGATTATGTTTATTTTTGTATATACTTTGAACTTTTATAAATAGCAACTTGAATTAATTAGTTTTTAAGTGATTATTTATTCGACAATATCATTGTATTCAATTATAGGTTGATAAATATTCAATCATATCTGCTGTAAAGTATTCTACGGTACTTAAATCCTTTTTTTTCTTGTTAAACGCCGCATACAGGCTGCGCAACTGCTCTTTCGGAATGTCGTTGAAATCCGTGCGTTTGGCGGCGCGGGCGGCAATTTTCTTTACCTTTACCATATCAAAGCTCAACCCCATTGATTTACCCCACGCAAACACAGAGGCTATCAGCCGCTTGCGCAATTTGTCGAGTTCCAAATCTCGGTCGCTGAGCGAAGTCGAAGCGCCAAGATGGTCGCAAATCATTACCAGTTGCCCAACGCTCAAGTCGCGGCTGCTACTCACGCCGAAATTATCTATCAGCAGCAATTCCTTTGCATCGTTGCCGATGCCGATGCGGCTGCATAGCGTGTGAAACTTTTTTATTAAGCCGGTTATTTTGCTGTCAGTTGTTGTCATAATATTTTGTTTTTAAATCATATAAATCAATTAAATCATACGGTTATTGAGCGTAGTCGAAATATTAAAATCACAGTTCAGACTGGAAAATCTTATCACAAACCCCATAGCCCGCCACCACCAGTTCGCGCAGCCATTTCTCCTCTTGTTTGCTCACTGCTTCCGCGCGTTTGGTTACGAAACGCTGCCGGGCGACTACCGTATTGCCGCGCTTACGCAGTTGGTAATGCAACTTGTACAGTCTGTTTTTTTTTGCAGTTGTCATATTTATTTAAATTCATTAAGGTTTCTCGCGCCCTCTTCCCAGATAGTAAAATATTCCTCTGTTCCGAAACTGCGCCCGCGACTAAATGCGCGATAATTTTTTACAAAAATTTTCTGATTTGCCAAGAATAAAGCATCTTCCCCGATTCGTTTTGCCGGTACCATTCCTTTTGCCCAACCCGTAAAAACAAAAAGTTTATTGTGAAATTTATCTTTCAGTGCCGAAATCTGTTCTATTCTTTTAAATTCAGAAACATCAAGACTGTCAATGATTATAATATCGTGGCTTTTTGGCTTTTGCAGCCTCTCTATTAATTCCTTTCGGTTATTCGTACAGACAGTTACACGCTTATTTATTTCCGTCAATCCCAGCCGTGCAATTCCCTCTTGCAATGCCGCACTCACGTTACCTTCTTCGTAACTCACAAACAGAATGTTACCATATTTCGCCAACTCTTTTATTAACATAAGAACAAAGGAAGTTTTGCCGTGTCCGCTGCCTCCATAGATAAACCAAACGCCTGTTCGTTGCGGCGTTCCGAAAGCATCGCGCCATTCGCCCGAAAATTCAAAGACCGGTATTTTTGCATCTGCAATATTTTTAAGTGTCAAATCACCTTTATTTCTCACTTTAAACGGCGTTTAAATGGCATTTATCCCCTCTTTGGCATATTCAGTAATCGGCGAACAAAATCTTCCGAAATCGGCTCGCCGCTGCGCTCTGCCTCCCGCAGTGCCGGAACGAGTACATCGTGCAGTTCGCCGTAATTTTCGCACTCCCCTTGCAGGAATTTCCGCAATTTCCGGTCTTCAATACCCGCGAGGAATTGCGTGTAACTTCTGTCGATAGCGGCAAGCCTGCGAATGCCGAACTTAATGCGGCGGTACAGTTGCGGAATGCCGTCTTTGCTCTTTTTGCGCAATTTGTCGAGGTTGCAGATAAGTTGGTAATGTCCCACCAGCACGATGGCGCAATACTTGTTCAGGTTGTCAAACAACTCTTTGATGGCGCACAGTGTTATCTGTTTCATATATTCCGCTTCGTCAAAAATCAGCATCGGTTGCCCACCGTCAAGTTGAATGTTTCTCAGTTTCAGCACAATATCTTTCATTTTTTTGCTCTTTGTTTTGGAAGGAACAATTTTGAGTAAATCAATAATTTTATCCAAAATGTCGCCGATATTGTCGAGTTGTGATACGGTGATAACAAATGTATCGTTCGGGTTTTTCTTTTGAAACAACTCTATTGCGTAACTCTTTCCGCAACCGGTGTCGCCGATAATTGTGCGCGTATAGCCGTATCGTTTAGCGTCTTCAAGTTCGCTCATTATCTCAACGAGTTGGTCGGTCGGTCGCGTTTCCCAATAGGTTTTGCGAATTTCAAAGCCCACCATTTCGGCAATTTTCTCAAAATGCTTGTCGGCAATTTCCACCTCTTTGCCGCCGACAATAATCGAATAATTGCCTTTACGCATTTCAATCAAATAAGAGGCATTCACACCGCTGCGTTTGGCAGCCTCGTTTTGGCTGATGCCGTGCGCCTGCATATATTGCTCCAACGCCTCAACGATTTGCTGTTTAGTTTCAAATTTCATAATATTATATTTTTTAAATTGTATTCAAACCCCGATTAATGCTATATTTCAACATCTACATATTGCGACAAATCAACTTTCGATTTTATATACTCGCGCCTGTCGTCAGCAAATCCGCGAGCCAGTTCCAACTCTTTTTTGCGAGTGTATTTTATTTCCATTTTCGCACCCGCCTCAATAGCCCGCTGTGCCTGCAACTGTTCTTTGTGTTGCCCGCGACTGTCCGGAATAATATGCTTGTAAAGCGTATCATTGTGCGCCGTCAGTTCTTGCACCGCATCAGTGTTTTTCCGTATAAAATCATACACCAACTCATCTGTATCGAATTTCACTTGATTAACATACTCAACTATTTCTTTATTAAAGTCGCGCACCCTTTGCAACTGCTCGCTGTCGCCGTCCGTGCGTTCTGCAAGTGCCATCGGCTGTACATATTTCTCTTCGAGCAGAAAACGAAGGGTACCGTCTGCATTGGTGGCAAGCACCGTTTTTAAATCATTCGGGTCATAGCGCAGTATCCAGTCAACGCCCATATTCTTGCGGAAATTCAAATCAAAGCAGTCATAAGTATATTGTTCGCCGCCGATAGTGGCAATAATACCCGCGCCTGTAAAGTGATTTGTTTCCAAATCGCCGTTTCGCTTATGGCGCACATCGCCGAAATAGTACAAGTATTTTTCACGGTTCATCGGCAGTTTTTTATCCTGCGGCATCGTTTCCCACAACTGCTTGTATTCGCCAATTTTTTCGGCACGCAACCGCGCAATTTTCATTTCAATTTGCCGCCTGCAACCCGCCTCGTCAGGGAAATTATGCCTTTCCGTTGTACGCAAATCACCCATATTCGGCTGATTTTTCTTCAACGCCGTAACGTTATGCCCACTCCAGTTCGGCTCTATTTGACAGACGGCGTTCATTTTATGATTAAACCACGGCTCTACTACTTTCGCCTTCGCATTTTTTACCTTTGCCGGTGTTACATACTTTGCCATCGCCTCGTAAATCGGCATCATTGCCTTAATTTGATAATTGTCGCTCTGTATCTGATGCGGACGCAACCGCTCGCCGAACAACTCTGCAATGTGATTGCTCGCATTCCGCAAAGCCTCTGTAATCAGCGCGGGCGATTCATTCTCGCCAATAGCATAACCCACAATGTAATCGCAACAGGGGTCAATAATCACATAAGCCGTCAGCCTGTTGTGGTAAGTAGTCGTGTAGCAGTTCGCTTTTTTATTAAATTCCGTTTTTTGATAAAGAAGTTCTGCCACCCAGCCGTCCATAGTCCAGTACAGCATCGGCATTGTCGGACGGCTCCGTTTCGTCTGCATTGCAATATTATTTGCTGCCGAAGTGCTACCGTAGCGTTCCGCGTGTATTTCCAAACTGTATTTTTCGCGCCATACGCCGATATTTCTATCCGTTACCGTTTTCCAGCCCATCGCCTCAGCCATCAGGTTATACTCCTCCGACACGAGTGTATCGGGCAAATTATTTCGCAAGCGCAGCAATTTAATGACGAATGCTTTTTGTACGTCTGTCTGAATTTTCGCGGCAGATACATTAAAATAGTGCTTGTCAATAAAACCTTCGGGCGCAAAACCGTTGTTTAAATGACATTTAAACCGGTCTTCCAAACGCCTGCCCACAGTCGGCAGTTTATGCGGAAAATTATCGCGGTCAAGTTCCCAAATACCTTTGGCGACTTCGTCCCAATCCACTTTAAGTTTTTCCCCCTTGCCCGACAGCCGATTCCGTTTGCTTTCCAGCATACGCTTAATGCCGTCAAGCACAATATAGTTGGTGTAATACAGCCGCTGCTTTTCGGGTTTCAAATTCCTGCCGTCAGCAAGTTTAAAATCAGCAAAAAAGTCGCTTACTTTTTCGTCAAATACAATATACTCTTCTACCATCGGTTTGCGGTTAATAATGTCAAAGGGCGATTTGATATTCAGTTTTCGCAGAATATCCTGTTTTAGTCTGTCGGGGATAGAGTTATAATCAATAAGGGCAGTCCTTCCATTGCCCCCGGCGCGGATAGTTCGTATCCGGTTGCGATGTTTCAATTGTTTGTAATTTTGTTCTGTAATCAACCCATATTCCTTGCTTACAAGCCAATTACTCAATATGCCTACCTTATTTTTATATAACTCAACAGCCTCCATACTCTCTTAAATATTAAGAAAAACAATCGTTACAAATCCGGCAGCCAAAAACGCCACCAAAATCGCTATTACCGCACAGCCGATAACAGTACCTATTCTTTTCCCCTTTCCCTCGAAAAGAAAGTAACCTAAGTCTTTTTTTTGTGTTTGATTTTTCATAATCAATTATTTTTTTAGTGTTTTTTTGTTCCCGAAAACCAAACCAATGATTATTCGGGAAAAATACTTAACTTTGCGCTGTCAAACCTTAAAAAATTAAGTATTATGAGTAAAGAAATTGTTTCCTCCGCTGCTAATGCAACAATGGCATTGTCAATCGCTCAATCATTGCGCGATATCCTTCTTACAACAGAAGAGCAGAAAAACGCATTTAACGAAAAACTAAAAGCGCATATCAAGGCAAATACCTTGTTTTTTGCTAAAGATTTTAACATTGAGAAACCTGAAGAATTTGTTGAAAGGCTTTTACAAAATTTTCCTCATTGATTTTCATTTGTTCTCTTAAGACTTCTTTCACTATCGGTGCAAGAAGTTTTTTTACTGTGTTTTTGATTAACTTTTTCATCTTTATTTAATATGAATTTATTTATATTATTTCAAATGTAGATTTATTTGCCGCTGATATTTTTTTCAGCAACTCCCTTATAGCAGTAACAGGAGTGGGCTTGCCGTTAAGATAGTGGTCTATCGTATTTATACAGCCATTTATCTCTGCTGTGTTTTGTTTGAGCAGTCGAACTTCTCTTTCCGTTAAGTTTTTCATTGTAAAACCTCCTTATAATTAGTTTTATACATTTTTCTCACTAAATCAGACTTCACACCGCGCTGATTTTCAAACAATGCCAGCCGCACCGTGTGCCGACTACACCCGCACAGTTTTGCCAATTCATTGATATAGCCGTGCTTGGGCGGTTTTTTAATTCCTTTTTGTGTTTTCATTTTTTATTTGTATTTTTGTGCCGTTAAACATTTGG
>JAISJU010000194.1 GCA_031261165.1 Prevotellaceae bacterium | reverse complement strand
CAAGTTTGCAACTTGTACCTAAAACAAAAGAAGTTTGTAACTTCGTATATTAAATATGAAGTTGCAAACTTCCTTTGTTTTAGGCACAGGTTGCAAATCTGCACCAGCAGCGGGGTTTTGTCATTGCGGGCTTGACCCGCAATCCCCTGAAAAAGGGGTCAGAATGACAAACAGCAAAGGGGGATTGCGGGTCAAGCCCGCAATGACAGAAATTTTAATAGCGCAGTATGGTGCAAGTTTGCAACTTGTACCTAAAACAAAAGAAGTTTGTAACTTCGTATATTAAATATGAAGTTGCAAACTTCCTTTGTTTTAGGCACAGGTTGCAAACCTGCGCCAAATGGGGTTAAATCGTTTTCTTCCGCAGCACAAAATGATTTCCCAAATAAACTTTGCGCACCTGTTCATTTTCGGCAAGTTCTTCGGCAGTACCCTGAAAGAGGATTTTCCCTTCCACGAGGATATATGCGCGGTCGGTAATGGCAAGCGTTTCATCAACGTTGTGGTCGGTAATGAGAATGCCGATGTTTTTGTCTTTGAGTTTCCACACGATGTCCTGAATATCCTGCACGGCGATGGGGTCAACGCCTGCAAAAGGCTCGTCAAGCATAATGAAATTCGGCTCAATGGCGAGGCAGCGGGCTATTTCCGTGCGGCGGCGTTCCCCGCCCGAGAGGCGGTCGCCGTAGTTGGTGCGCACGTGTCCGAGATTGAACTCGGCGATAAGCGTTTCGAGTTTTTCCTTTTGGGCTTCCTTTGAAAATTTGGTCATTTCGAGCACCGCTTTGATATTGTCTTCCACCGTCATTTTGCGGAACACCGATGCCTCCTGCGCCAAATAGCCGATGCCGCTTTGCGCACGGCGATAGACGGGGAATTTGGTAATATCCTCGTCATTGAGAAAAATCCTGCCCTCGTTGGGCGTAATCAGTCCGGTGGTCATATAAAAAGTGGTGGTTTTGCCCGCGCCGTTGGGACCGAGCAAGCCCACGATTTCGCCCTGCCGCACCTCAATCGACACGTGATTGACAACAGTACGCTGCTTGTATTTTTTTACTAAATTGTCGGTACGGAGTACCATTCCTTTATTTTCCATTTCTTTGAGTTAAGAGTTAAGAACTAAGAGTTAAGAACTAAGAGTTAAAAGTTAAAAACTAAGAGTATCCTGCTGCCGTATGGCAACTCTTAGTTCTTAACTCTTAATTCTTAACTCTTCTGTTTATTTCATCTCTGATTTTGGCGGCTTGCTCATAATTTTCCTGTTTCACCGCCTCTTGCAATTGTTTTTGCAGGTTTTCGAGCGACTCGTATTCGAGCATATCAACAAACAACACATTTTTATTATCTTCGGCATTTTCGGGTTTGAAAACCACGCTGTTGCGCACAAAAATATCTGCATCAATATAAATGGGGCAACCCACTCTGACTGCCAACGCAATGGCGTCAGATGTGCGGGCATCAATATATTTCTCGTCGTCAGCCGCGTGCCGGCACACGAGATATGCGTGATGCACTTCTTTTTCAAAACCGTAAATCTGCACTTCGCGCAGGCTGATGTTGAAATCGCGCAGCACGCCATACATCACATCGTGTATCAGCGGTCGCGGTGCCCGCCCGCCTTGCAGATACAAACCGATAATTTGTGCCTCCGCCTGCCCGATGATGATGGAAATACGCCTGAGACCGCCCACTTCGCCCAACACAAGCGCATACGCCCCCGCCTGAATTTGACTGAAAGCCATTCCCAAAATTTCCAACTGTATTTTGCTTGCCAACATAAATTACTGTACATAAGAAAGCGCAAAAGTAATGTTTTTCTTTTATATTTCTTTTATTTTGCTGTAAAATTCTTATTGGAATAGGCTTTGAGTGAATATTTTTATCAAAAAGATATAGCAGATAAAAAATATTGATTACTTTTGCAGAAACATTTTTCAGTAAAAATTATGGCAACTATCGCATTGGAATACAACGCAAGCAACCAATTGGCGCAAAAAACAGATTTGGAACGCGCTTTTGAAGATATTGAAAAAGGGCGGGTTCATCGGCTTATCACTCCATCAAAAAAGACTGCGTGATGGATAATAAATAATGTTTCTATTGTTATTTGTGTTTTATATTATGGTGCGCTGCACCTTATATTATCTAACTCGCATTTTACTACAAATATTTACGGTGCGCTGCACCTTCAAAGCAGCAGGGCTGCGTAATATTTGTAGCGTTATAACAATAATGAATAAATGTAGGTGCAGCGCACCGTAATATAAAAATGTATTCCACACAAATAATAGATAATAGTAGTACCTAAACAATAATAGTTTGCTATTTCGGAATAAGGCGAGATGGCAAACTTTTCTTTCATATTTCTTTTAAAATTCTTACCTTTGCACCTCAAAAAATAAATCCAAATGAATATAGAAAATAAAATCACAGAAAATGTCAAATCCGCATTAAAGCAACTATACAATGCCGACATTGACGACAAAAGCATTCAAATACAAAAAACCAACAAAGGCTTTGCGGGCGATTTGACGGTGGTGGTGTTTCCTTTTCTAAAAATTTCCAAGAAAAATCCCGAGCAAACAGGGCAGGAAATCGGCGCGTATCTGCAAGAAACGGTTGACGAAATCAGCAACTTTAATGTGGTAAAGGGCTTTTTGAATTTGGAAATCGCTGCCTCGTTCTGGATAGAAAAGTTGAACGAGATAGACAAGATTTCGGGTTTCGGGTTTGCAAATCCTGCTGGTAACGCGCCGCTCGTGATGATAGAATACTCCTCACCGAACACCAACAAACCGCTGCACTTGGGGCATATCCGCAACAATTTGCTGGGTTTCAGCCTCTCGCGCATAATGGCGGCAAACGGCAACCGAGTGGTAAAAACAAACATCGTCAATGACCGCGGCATACATATTTGCAAGTCGATGCTCGCGTGGAAACTCTTTGGAAACGGCGAAACGCCCGAAACATCAGGCTTGAAAGGCGACCATCTTGTGGGCAAATATTACGTTGAGTTTGACAAGCATTATAAAGCCGAAATTTCTGCATTAATGGAAAAAGGAATGAGTGAAGACGAGGCGAAAAAATCTGCGCCGCTCATCGTGCAGGCGCAGGAAATGCTGTTGAAATGGGAAAATAACGATTTGGAAATAAGGGAATTATGGAAGATGATGAACGCGTGGGTATATGCCGGTTTTGCGGAAACATACAAGAAACTCGGCGTGGATTTCGACAAGATTTATTATGAATCGGAAACCTACCTCGAAGGCAAAGGCAAAGTGGAAGAGGGCTTGCAAAAAGGCGTATTCTACCGCCGCGAAGACGGCTCGGTGTGGGCAGACCTGACGGCTGACGGACTTGACGAAAAACTCCTCCTGCGGGCAGACGGCACAAGCGTGTATATGACGCAGGACATCGGCACGGCAAAACTGCGCTTTGACGATTTCCCCATAGACAGAATGATTTACGTTGTGGGCAACGAGCAGAATTACCATTTTCAGGTGCTTTCCATATTGCTGGACAAACTTGGCTTTGCGTGGGGCAAGTCGCTCGTGCATTTCTCCTACGGAATGGTGGAACTGCCCGAAGGCAAGATGAAAAGCCGCGAGGGAACGGTGGTAGATGCAGACGACCTCGTTGCCGAAATGGAACAAACGGCACTCGATACCTCCCGCGAACTCGGCAAACTTGACGGCTACACCGAAAACGAAATTCGCGACACAACGAGCAAAATTGCACTCGGCGCACTCAAATATTTCATTCTGAAAGTTGACCCGCGCAAAAATATGACCTTCAACCCAAAAGAAAGCATTGATTTCAACGGCAATACGGGACCCTTTATTCAATATACTTATGCGCGTATTCAATCCGTGCTGCGGAAAGCCGCCCCCCTCCCTTGTGGGGAGGGGTTGGGGGAGGGGCTTCCGTTATCCGAAAAAGAACTGACCCTCATACAATTATTAAACGATTTCCCCGCTATCGTCAAGCAGGCGGGCGAGGAATACAGCCCATCGGTCATTGCCAATTACGTTTACGATTTGACAAAAGAATACAACCAATTCTACCACGATTTTTCCATATTGAAAGAAGAAAATGAGGACTTGCGGGCATTTCGCTTGGCTTTATCCGAAAATGTGGCAAAAGTGATAAAAAATGCCCTGTATTTGTTGGGAATAGAAGTAGTGGAGAGAATGTAAAATATATGTATAGACGTAACACGTTTTTAGAAACGTGTTACGTCTTGAAATGTAAAAATGATAAAAATAAGAATTTTAATTTGCGCCCTTGCCTGTTGCCTTTCGCTGCCCGCGCAGGAAACGACCGACAGCATTCCGCCCGCAAAGACAGGTCTTAAAAAAGCCTGCGACATTGCGGGCATTGCCCTGCCTGCGTTGATGGTTACTTACGGCATCGTGTCCATAGAAAGCGATGGCTTGAAAGCACTTGATTACAGCACGGAGTACGAACTGCACGAGGACAGTTATATGTTCTATCACCATTTAGACGACTATTTGCAGTTTTCGCCCGCTGCGGCGGCATTCACAATGAAGTTGGCGGGCGTGCCGAGCAAGCACAACTTGGTGGATATGGCGGCGTTGTATGCGTTGAGCAATGGCGCGATGGCGGGCGTAACTTATGCCGGCAAAACCGCCTTTGGACGCACCCGCCCCGATGGCTCTACGGCAAATTCTTTCCCCAGCGGGCATACGGCAACGGCTTTCTGCGCCGCCGCTTTTCTGCACGAGGAGTACGGCGACCGCTCGCTGTGGATAAGCGCGGGCGGCTACACGATGGCAACGCTCATCGGCTTTTCGCGCATCTTCAACGACCGCCATTGGGTAAGCGACATCGTTGCCGGCGCGGGGGTAGGCATTCTGTCCGTCAAACTTGTCTATTGGCTGTATCCTTATGCCAAAGGGCTGTTTTGCAAGAAAAGCACTGCCTTTCTTGTGCCTTATTATCAGAATGGGGATTTAGGGCTTAGTTTTGCTTGTAGTTTTTAGGTCAAAAAACATATTTCCGTTAACGGAAACTCATTTTCTGCTGACAGAAACTTGGTTTCCGTTGACGGAAACTCATTTTCTGTTGACAGAAACTTGGTTTCCGTTGACGGAAACTCATTTTCCGTTGACAGAAACTTGGTTTCCGTTGACGGAAACTCATTTTCTGTTGACGGAAACTTGGTTTCTGTTGACGGAAATTCATTTTCCGTCTTCAATATATTTCAGAAAAATAAAAATATCTTCTTCTACTTCTTAAATATTCCCTATCTTTGCACACCAAAATTATTCATTATTAATTAAAAGAAAATGTCCTTACAATGCGGAATAGTAGGATTGCCCAACGTAGGCAAATCCACCTTGTTTAACTGTTTGTCGAATGCCAAAGCGCAGTCGGCGAACTTTCCTTTTTGCACCATCGAGCCGAATGTAGGCGTAATCACCGTACCGGACGAGCGGATAAACAAACTCGTGGAACTCGTCAAGCCGGGCAAAACCATACCCACAACGGTCGAAATAGTTGACATCGCCGGTTTGGTCAAAGGCGCGAGCAAAGGCGAAGGCTTGGGCAACAAATTCCTCGCCAATATCCGCGAAACAGACGCGATATTGCACGTCTTGCGCTGTTTCGACGACCCGAATGTTGTTCACGTAGATGGCTCGGTCAATCCCGTGCGCGACAAAGAAATCATCGACACCGAACTGCAATTAAAGGATTTGGAAACGGTCGAAAGCCGCATCAACAAAGTGCAAAAACAGGCGCAAACCGGCGGCGACAAAGCGGCAAAAGCCGTATATGACATTCTCGTGCAATACCGCGAGGCACTCTTGCAGGGCAAATCCGCCCGCACCGTGCAAATCGACAAAGAGGCAAAGAAATTAGTCAAAGACTTGTTCCTTTTAACCGACAAACCGGTGATGTACGTCTGCAACGTAGATGAAAAATCCGCCGTCAGCGGCAACGCCCACGTAGCGGCGGTGCGCGAGGCGGTGAAAGACGAAAACGCCGAAATCCTCGTCGTAGCCGCCGCCATCGAGTCCGACATTGCCGAACTCGAAACCTACGAAGAACGCCAAATGTTCCTCGAAGAAATCGGCTTGCAGGAAAGCGGCGTAACGCGCTTAATCCAAAGTGCCTACCACCTGCTCAACCTCGAAACCTACTTCACCGCAGGCGTTCAGGAAGTTCGTGCGTGGACATATCCCAAAGGCTGGAAAGCCCCCCAGTGCGCGGGCATCATTCACAGCGATTTTGAAAAAGGCTTTATCCGCGCCGAAGTCATCAAATTTGACGATTATGTGCGCTACGGCTCGGAAAACGCCGTGAAAGAAGCCGGCAAACTCGGCGTGGAAGGCAAGGAATACGTGGTGCAAGATGGGGATATTATGCACTTCCGCTTTAATGTGTAGACAAGAACGCAAAAAACGCAAATTTCCGCAAATTTGCGTTTTTTGCGTCATTTGCGTTCCAAGAAATTCAATATCCGCACCCGCAAATCCCTATCCACAACCTCTTTCGGCATATTCGGATACATCTGCATCTCAAAAGGCTTACCGAGCAAAGTCAATCTGCGAGCATAAACAAAACTATTTTGCACGTAAATATCTTCATTGCCGGTATTATGTGCAATAAATACTTTGCCCTGTAAATTTTTCGCCTGTTCGAGTGGCGAATGCAGACTGTATTCGTCAATATTTTCCTGCGGTCTGTGCAGATAACGCTCGGCATAAAGTGCATTGTAAAACCGCCAGTCGGTAATCGGATTAATGACAATGCCCGCGCTGAAAATATTATCGCCCTGCGACATCGCCAAAAGTGCGCTTGTGGCGCCAATGCCGCTACCAGCAATGATAATGCGCGTGCTGTCTATATAGGGTAGGGCAGCGAGCCGGTGTGCCGCACGGATTAAGGTTTGCGCCGTTGTTGTATCGGGCATTGCGGGCAATTTCTGTTCAAGCAATACAATATAATTGTTTTCAATAAAAAATGACAGGAGACTTGTATCTTGCAATAAAACCGCAGGATATACACTGCAACTGTCAAAATCAAGCGGTTTTATTAAGTTATTTTTTGCAAGGCTGTCCGTTGCGGGTTTCTGATGTTTTTTCAAAATTCCCATATAAGAATACACATTTCCCGAGTAAGAAAAATCATTTTCCGCAAACGTCATTTGGCTGATATTATCCATATCAAGCGGCGTATCCAAAGTAAAATCTTCTTTCAAAATATTTTTGCTCACATTCGATTTCGGATTAATCACTTGCACATTCAAGCGGTTTTGCGAGCGATTCAGCGTAACCACCGCCAACTGTCCGCTCGTCAGCCACGCAAAACGAGGAATGTAAAACTCCTCTTCTGCCGATACATCTAATTGATGAACAGAACGATACTGCACATCATACACCATCAGGGACACTTTGGCAACCGCGCTGCCCGCTGTGGAATATTTGTAGCAACGTTTTTTCGGATAAAAATCATCGGCATCAAACACCGTATCATCGAAATCCGCAACATCATCAATGCAAAAATCGCGCACCTCGCTTTGGTCAAAACGCAGGAATGCAAGCATTTTGCCGTCTGCCGACCACGCGAAATACTCCGTTCGTGGGAAGTAATGTTTAGTGTTCCAATCCGGCAAGCCGTTCAGAATGCTGTCGCCGCCATCTTCCGTAACGGCTACTTCCGTACCGTAGTCAAACTTCCTGATAAACAGGTTATTATTGCGCACAAACGCCACCATACGACCGTTGGGCGAAAAGGCGGGCGACTGCTGTTTGCCGTATTCCGACACACGGTCAAGCCAATTTCCCGCAATGGAATAAACATAATATTCCGCCGAAGTTCCCCCCCAAGTGTCGGTCGCCGTTTCTACGGCAAACATTATGCGACTGCCCTCGCCGTCAAACGTAAAACTGTCGATTTTCTTCACTTTCAAATCCTTGAAATTTGACAGCCTGAAAATCGTATCCGATTGTTTCACTATGCTTTGCCCATCTTCGGAAATATGACATTCCTGCGAAAAACAGACACAAGACATAAGATACAAGACACAAGACAATAGACTTTTTTTCATAATCTATGAACTTTACAAACTTTTGAACTTTTTATAAACTGTGTTGATTTTTTTCTGGATTGCTTCGTTCCTCGCAATGACGGAACTCCCATTGCTCGGTGGTGTTTACAAACCTTGTGCTTCCCGTCATTGCGAGGAACGAAGCAATCCAAAAAAAATATACTCTATAAATCAATCATTTAAAAAAATCAAAACAGTTTCTTAAACTTTTGAACTTTTTAAACTCTTAAACTTTACAAACTTTTGAACGACAAAATATGTCGTGTAACCAAACCGGCAATCACAATCATCAATATTCTGACCCACCAATACGGCACAAAAAACCACGCGCTGGTCAGCATTGTGAGCCACAAAAGTGAGATGGAAATCACCTTCACGCGGCGGGGAATGGCGCGGTTTTCCCTGAAATTTCTGATATACACGCCCAAAACGCGGTGATTCATCAGCCAATCGTAGCACCTTTGTGAGCCGCGAAAGTACAAAGCAGCCGTGAGCAGCAAAAACGGCGTAGTGGGCAGCAGCGGCAAAAAGATGCCCAAAACGCCCAAAATCAGCGAGATTGTCCCCAAAAATATCAATAAAAATCTGATAAAACCGCCTTTTTTCATTTTTTCGTAAAAAAATCAGCCAAAAGTACAGTTTATTTTTGGAAAAGTCATTATTTTAGCAAAAAAATTTAATCACTATGAATTTAAACGACAAAGACCGCCAAATCCTGCTTAAAAAGGGCATTGGCGAAGAACAAATCACAGAGCAGTTAGCACGTTTCCGCAGCGGTTTTCCCTTTTTGCGGATAGAAAAAACGGCAACTGCGGAAGATGGCATCGCGCAAATCAACACCGATGACCTCAATTTTTACCTCCAAGAGTGGTCGGAGTACCTGCAACTGAACACCGATGTCGTGAAATTTGTCCCCGCCTCGGGCGCGGCAAGCCGTATGTTCAAAGACCTGTTTGAGTTTCTCGATGCCGACTATGCCGAGCCGCAAAAGCCGTTTGAAATCAAGTTTTTCGATGAAATCCGCAAATTTGCTTTCTATCAAGCCCTCAATCAGGCTTGCATCAAAAACACGCGGAAAAGCATTGACGAACTGGTTGCCGCGAAACGCCACAAAGAAATCGTTGCCAACCTCTTGCAGGACTGTGGATTAAACTACGGTTTCCTGCCCAAAGGCTTGTTGAAATTTCACGCTTACAAAGACAGCGTGCGCACGCCGGTGGAAGAGCATTTGGTAGAAGGTGCGCTGTATGCCAAATCCGAGTCGGGCAAGGTGAATGTGCATTTTACCGTGTCGCCCGAACATCGCCCGTTTTTTGAGCAACTGCTCGCCGAAAAACAAGCCGCTTACGAAAAAAAATACGGCGTAATATATAATGTAAGTTTTTCCGAGCAAAAATCCTCCACCGACACCATCGCCGCCGATGCCGCCAACGAGCCTTTCCGCGACAGCACCGGCAACCTCGTTTTCCGTCCGGGCGGACACGGTGCGCTCATCGAAAACCTCAACGACATCGCCGCCGACATCGTTTTCATTAAAAACATTGACAACGTGGTGCCGGACACGCTCAAAGACGTAACCATAACCTACAAAAAACTGCTTGCCGGCGTGCTTGTCAATGCGCAAGCCTTCATTTTCAATTATTTAAATATTTTGGAATCGGGCAACCCGACAGACGATGAATTAAACGAAATAATTGATTTTTTGAAAACGGAACTAAACATTATCGGCATAGAAACCGAAAGTTTGGAAAAGACAGAACTCATTGATTATTTGTACAATAAACTCAACCGCCCAATCCGCGTGTGCGGAATGGTGAAAAACGAGGGCGAGCCGGGTGGCGGTCCCTTCTTTGCCGAAAACGAAGACGGCACGGTGTCGCTGCAAATCCTCGAAAGTTCGCAAATCCAAGACAAAGCACTTTTGCAGCAATCCACGCACTTCAACCCTGTGGATTTGGTCTGCACCCTGCGCAACTACAAAGGTGAAAAATTCGACCTCACGGACTTTGTAGATAAAAACACCAGTTTCATCTCGCTGAAATCGAAAAACGGCAAAGAACTGAAAGCCTTAGAGTTACCCGGCTTGTGGAACGGCGCAATGAGCGATTGGAACACGATTTTTGTAGAAGTCCCCATTCAAACCTTCAATCCGGTAAAAACGGTGAATGATTTGCTGCGGGTGGAGCATCAATAGTTCAATTTGTAATCCGGAAAATCAAAAAATATATAACTTCAAAATCCCCTTAGTAGCCATAAAAACAAACATACAATTCCCCTTATTCCATTATTAATAAAGGAATAAGGGGAAAATACACATTGAATTTCTGAGGCTACTAAGGGAAGTATCGAAAAATAAATATCTGATTTTCAGTGAATAAAAAAATATTTTATTTTTTTTGCCGAAAACGCTTGCAGGAATAAAAATAAGTAGTACCTTTGCACCCGCAATCAGCAAAAATGGTTTGGTAGTTCAGTTGGTTAGAATGCCGCCCTGTCACGGCGGAGGTCGCGGGTTCGAGTCCCGTCCAGACCGCAAAAAATCCTAATTTTTAGTAAGTTAGGATTTTTTGTTGTGATTTGAAGAAAAAAATTAATAATTTAGTGCATATTGTTTTAAAAATTGATACCTTTGCGAAATGTTTTTGAGGTAAAATAATAAAATAAATCAATTTGTTAAACAATATGAAGAATATAGACAATGTAATTAAAAATCTTTATTTGTGTACAACGAATAGTAGAGAAAAAATGCAACAAACATTAATAGAAAATGTTTTGTTTACTCTTGATATGCCTATGACTATTCAAGAAATAGATGATTTTATAAAATCTGAATTTCATCTTGAAATTGATAGATTCGAAATTCAAGAAACATTAAATCAATTAATAACAGAAAATGCAATAATAAAAAATGCCAATGATAAATACCATATTTCTTCAGAAAGTAAAGAATGCATTGCGAAAAATGTAGTACATAATAAAGACACAGAAAATAAGAGAAATGATAGAATTAAAAAACAGATTGAATCTTATAACGTTGAATTTACTTCAAGCGAAATAACACAAATAATAACAACGTTTAATGAATATATTTATGAGTGTTTCTTAGAATTTGGACGTAAAGCTATTCAGTATTTTTTGCCATATAACAACGATGATGATTATAATTCTTTATTATGGAAAAATAAATTAAATAAACTGCCAAACTCTAAGCAGAAAAAAATTTTTGAATATTTAGTTTTGAACTACCCAGAAACTTTAACAACCGAAGAACTAAATTATCTTGATAATATTGCGATAAAAGCAGAGTATTTCTTCTCGTTAGGAATTCCGGCTCAAGAATTTGATAAATTTCAAGATTTAAAACTTAATGGATTAGTTATTTTAGTTGACACTAATTTTATGTATTCAATCTTAGGCTTACATTCACATCGTCAAAACGAGAATTGTCGTCAAATAATAACGTTAATTTCTAATAATAAGATAGATTGTCGATTAGTTTTTCTAAAAAAGACATTATTAGAATTACAAAATAGCAAAACAGATTTTGAGAGATATATTACCCGAGAAACATTAAGTCAGAATCAAATAAAATCTTTACTTGATTCTGAACAATTAAATTCTATTGCTAAGGATTTTTTTGAAAAAAAGTTAGCTGATAGAGAAACTCCGCATCCAGCAGATAAAATCAAATATGGAAATCAAATATTAAAGTCAAATAATATTGAAATCTATAATTATCAATTTCCCCTTCTTGATGATAGTGCTTTTATTAATGCAAAATTCAAAGAGTATTACGATTATCATAATATTAGAAATGACGTTAGAATGCAAAAAGGTATGAGCGAAATAATGATGAAAGATGATAAAAAATTGGAACATGATATATATTTAAGAGAGGCAATTATTTCTTTGCGAAAAACAAAAAATAAAATAAACGAAATTGATTTTATTTGCTTAACATTGGATAAAGGCTTAATAGAATTTGATAGATATGCTAATGGTAAAAAAGGAATAAGTCAGGAAACTCCTGCGCCAAATTTTATTTTGCCATCTATTTTTTTGAGAAAAATACGTCCTTTTATTCCTATTATAACAGATAATTATAAAAAAGCATTTATCACATCTATTACAGTAAATACAATTGATACTGCCCTAACTATACAGTCTGAAGCCGTACAACGTTCAATGACTTTTTTTAAAAAATTAGGAATTGATGACCCGAATTTAATTCTCTCAATAATTAAACAAGAACTATTTCATAAAGAGTTTATAGCAAGTGAAAAAGAAAATAAAGAAGAGGAATTTATCCGAGGAGAATTAGATAAGGCATTTGAATCTTTAAGAAATGACAAAAATGCTGTAGAAAAAAAACTTGCAAATGCCGAAAAAGAAAAAATAGATGCTATTGCAAAAGAACAAGATAAACATAAACATTTAGAAGAAAAAATTGAAAATGTTTTTTCTGATTTTACTAAAAAGGAAATTGATTATAAAAGCGAAATTGAAAAAATAGAGCAAGAAAAAAATAAAGAGATAGAGCGAGTAAAAACAGAAAAAGATATTACACATAAAAAGGAAATACTTGAAGAAAAAAGGAAAGACTTTGATAGCAAGACAAAATTGTTAATTCCATTTAAAGAACAAGCAGAAAAAAAATATAATTATCTTGTGCTGATATATATTCTTATCATAGTATCTTATTTTCTAATATTAGCAATTTTAACATATGAGATAGGGTGGGAGAAAATGGAGCCAATCACGTATTTTCTTAGTGTTTTTGGGTTAATTGCGGCATACGCATACCCAGCTATTTTCGGAAATGATTGGAATATTTCGATGTTTTTTAAGAGGAAAAAAGAAAATTATATTAGTGAAGTGTACTCAAAATTCAATTTTAATATTGAGGAGTATAAAAAACTTAGTGAAACAATCGAAAATCTTGAGTTGGAAGTAACGAGATTAGAAACAAACGAAGATAGTTTATGACACCAACCCGATAACAGTTTTAGGGGCTATCCAATTTTCATTCATAACTTTTAGACTTTTATATCTGACAATAAATTAACTGCGAAATAATTTTGATAGCAAATTCGCTGTTAAAATTATTTCGCAGCAAAATTACTGCTAAATTATGAAACTACCAAATATTTTCATGAAAAAAAGTTTTTTTCTAATCGAGGGTGTTCAAAAAGTCCCGCTCGCGCCGATTTGTAATTACGAGTGTTCAGCCCTTAACTTGATGACATAGGCTCTGCCCAACGGGGGACTTCACACCAACCCCACAACCCCCATCTTCGCCACCACCACCAAATCCGTAGCCGCAATCTTCATCTGTAGCCCCCGCTGCCCCGCACTGACGAAAATAAATTCATAAAGCAAACAGGTTTCGTGGATATAGGTCGGGAAGTGCTTTTTCATTCCAATGGGCGAGCAGCCGCCACGGATATATCCCGTGAGGGGCAAGAGGTCTTTCATTGGAATCAGGTCGCAGTTTTTATTGCCGGAGGCTTTTGCGGCTAACTTAAGGTCAAGTTCGTCTGCACCCGGAATTACGCAGACAAAATAACCGCTCTTATCCCCTTTCAACACCAAGGTTTTGAATACCTGCTCTATCGGCTCGTTCAGGGATTTTGCCACGTGAGGCGCACTCAAATCGTTCTCGTCGAACTCGTAAGGAATGAGTTCGTAGGCGATTTTTGCTTGGTCTAATAGCCGTGCAGCGTTTGTTTTGTTTATTTTCATCGCTCAACGAGATTTGTTTTTCGCATCCAAATACCAAACCAAATCGTAATTGCTACCGTAATAAGACCGCCAATCCAATAGCCAACGGACATCGGCAAATTAAATCCTTCCGGCGCAATGATGATATAGGTAGAAACAACCATCGTCATAAATATTCCGGGGATAAGAGAAATCCAAAAACACTTCTTTTCGCGCACCAAATAGACGGTTATCACCCAAAAAGTAGTGGCTGCAAGCGTTTGATTTGCCCAGGCAAAATATCGCCACAAAATATCAAAATTCATTTGCAGGATAATAAATCCGACTACGAAAAGCGGTAAAGCAATCCAAATGCGGTTTAAAAGCGGTTTTTGATTGTAATTGACGAAATCGGCAACCATCAACCGCGCGGAACGAAACGCTGTATCTCCCGAAGTGATGGGGGCGGCAATTACTCCGATGATAGCCAATAATCCGCCGAATTTTCCCAACCAGGAATGGGCAATTTTGTCCACAACCACCGCAGCATTATTGCCATTATCGGCTAAAAACTGTTGCAAACCGCCTACATCTCCGAAAAAACTCATCGCCGCCGCCGCCCAAATCAAGGCAACCAATCCTTCGGCAATCATCGCACCGTAAAATACGCGGCGACCCTGTTTCTCATTTTTCATACACCGCGCCATCAAAGGCGATTGTGTGGCGTGAAAACCGGAAATAGCCCCGCAGGCGATGGAAATAAACAACATCGGAAATATCGGAAAATGCTCGGCATCCGGGTGCATATTGTGCAAATTACTCCAAGTCGCCTCCGGTATGGGCGCATTGTGCAAAAATATCATTGTCAAAATTCCGACTGCCATAAAAAGCAGGGCAAAACCAAATATCGGATAGATTTTCCCGATGAGTTTGTCGATGGGCAGCAAAGTCGCCAGCACATAATAAACGAACACCACCACACACCAAAAAGTAAAATTTAAGTGTTCCGGTGTCAGATTAGCCAACAATTTGGAAGGTCCGGCAATAAAAACAGCACCCACCAACACCATCAGCGCAATGGTAAAAACGCGCATAATCTGTTTGAAAGCCGTTCCCAGATACTTTCCGTCCAATTCGGGAAGGCTCATACCCTTGTTGCGAATGGACATCATTCCGGACAGATAATCGTGCACCGCACCGCCGAAAACGCTGCCGAAAACTATCCATAAAAATGCCGCAGGTCCGTAAATTGCACCCATTACCGCACCAAAAATAGGTCCCAAACCGGCAATGTTGAGAAACTGAATAAGGAAAATCTTTCCCCAGCCCATCGGCACATAATCCACTCCATCGGCACAAGTATATGCCGGTGTTTCTCGGTCTTTATCCGCACCAAAAACTCGTTCGACAAAAGTGCCGTAAATAAAATACCCACCTATCAGGAGGAGTATGGATAAAATAAATGTTATCATAGAATTAAAATTTTTTCAACAAAAACAAACCCAAAAACATAATCATTCCGTTCAACATCAGCAACTCGTACCCAAACTTATAATTGAAAAAATGCTGACAGACAACGTCAATCAAAAAAGTCAGCACCGGCGAGGCGATGGCGATGTAAGGCACGGCGCGGTCGCAGGCGCGGTGTTTGGTCAATAGCCCAAAGGCAAAAAGCCCTAAAAGTGGTCCGTAAGCATAACCCACAATCGTATAAAGACTATCCAAAATGCTTTGCGTGCCGATATAGGCAAATGCCTGCACAACCAGCGCAAACGTGGCGCAAACCACAGGATAAATGATTTTCCGTAGGGGCGAAATATTTTTCGCCCTTACATTAAAAATATCCACCGAAAGCGAGGTAGCAATGGCAATCAGCGCACCATCTGCCGAGTTGAAAGTGGCAGCAATAATGCCGATAACAAAACACACCTGCACCGCCGTACCGAGCAAACCCGATGCAAACATCGGCACTATCTCGTCTGCCTTTGCGGGCAGGGCGATACCCGCGTTGCCCGCATAAGTTACCAACAACGCGCCGAGCGACAACAACAGCAAATTGAGCGGAATAAAAGCCACGCTGTATGAAAGCATATTTTTCTGCGCCTCGCGCAAGTTGCGGCACGAAAGCGTGGTTTGCATCATATCCTGATTCAGCCCGGTCATCACAATGACAATGAAAATACCGCTGGCAAACTGTTTCCAAAAATTCCAACGGCTCGCCCAGTCCCACACAAAAATTTGGCTTAGCGGACTGTTTTTGATGGTAATAACGGCATCAGAAAAGGAAATATTCATTATCTTTACAGTCTGAACGAGCATCAAAATAATGGCAGTCAGCAAAATGAGCGTCTGCAAAGCGTCAGTCCAAACGACCGTGCCAACGCCTCGCCGAAAAGTGTAAAGCCATATACAGCCCACGCAGGCGCACACCGTCAGCCACAGCGGAATGCCCCATTGCGCAAAAACGAAGGTTTGCAGCACCAACACCGCCACATAAAGTTTCGATGCCGAAGTAATGATTTTCGACACAATGAAATACCACGCGCCGGTCTTGTGTGTGCGCGTGCCGAAACGTTCCTGCAA
This sequence comes from Prevotellaceae bacterium, assembly GCA_031261165.1. Classification (GTDB taxonomy): domain Bacteria; phylum Bacteroidota; class Bacteroidia; order Bacteroidales; family Paludibacteraceae; genus JAISJU01. The sequence continues at coordinate 288 of JAISJU010000194.1, read as the reverse complement.
ATAACCGTAAATGGAAATCAGATTTAACTTATAATACAGCGGCAGCAGCACGAGCGCAACTACCACATATCCGAAAATAAACCCAAAGCACATTTGCAAATAAGCAAAGCCCGAGCCGACCACCATACCCGGCACAGACACCGGCGATATGCCCGATACAGACGAGCCAATCATACCGATGGCGACTACCCACCAACGCGATTTGCGGTTACCGAGAAAGAAACTGTCCGTCATAAATAATTAAAAAACAGGGTTTATATATTGATATATTGCACTTTCTATTGATAG
>JAISJU010000126.1 GCA_031261165.1 Prevotellaceae bacterium | reverse complement strand
AATCCACATCGCTCTTGCGGGTTTCCTCGCCGCGGGCGTATGAGCCAAACAACCACGCCTTTTCTATCGGATAGTCAGGCAAAGCATTTTTTAGTTTATTGATAACGCGAGTGTTCATAATTGTTGTCGTTTTGTTTTGCAAAAATAGGAATAATAATGATATAATACAAGCAAAATGTATTATTTTTTTATTCCTACATTACTTACTATACATTCTTTCCCGCGTAGCCCGCACCGTTTCATCAGTAATATAATCATCATAATCCATTGATTTGTCGATTATTCCGTTGGGTGTGAGTTCTATGATGCGGTTGCAGACGGTTTGGATAAACTCGTGGTCGTGCGAGGCGAAGAGCACATTGCCTTTGAAACCCACAAGGCTGTTGTTGAATGCCTGAATGGACTCCAAATCGAGGTGGTTTGTCGGCGTGTCCAGCACCAGCGTGTTGGCGTTTTTCATCATCATTCGGGAAATCATACAGCGCACTTTTTCGCCGCCGGACAGCACGCTTACCTTTTTGAAAATCTCGTCGCCGCTGAAAAGCATACGCCCCAGATAGCCGCGAATAAAGGTTTCGGTCGTGTCGTTGGAATATTGCGAAAGCCAATCTACGAGCGTCATATTGTTGTTGAAAAACGCCGAATTGTCAAGCGGCAGGTACGCACTTGTGATGGTTATGCCCCAATCGAAATGCCCCGCATCGGCTTTTTGGTTGCCGTTTATGATTTCAAAAAATGCCGTCATTGCACGAACATCTTTTGACAAAAATACGATTTTATCGCCTTTTTCTACATTGAAATTCACGTCTTTAAAGAGCGTTTCGCCGTCTATGCTTGCCGCCAAGCCCGATACTTCGAGGATTTTATTGCCCGGCTCGCGTTCCGGCTGGAAAATAATGCCCGGATATTTGCGCGTGGAGGCTTGAATTTCCTCAATATTCAGTTTCTCAATCATCTTTTTGCGGCTCGTGGTTTGCTTGGATTTTGCCACGTTGGCACTAAAACGGCGGATAAATTCTTCCAACTCCTTGCGCTTTTCTTCGGCTTTCTTGTTCTGTGCCTGCTGTTGGCGCAACGCTAACTGGCTGGACTCGTACCAAAAACTGTAATTACCCGCAAACAAAGATATTTTCTGATAGTCAATATCGACCGTATGTGTAGAAATGGCATCAAGAAAGTGGCGGTCGTGCGACACGACAAGCACCGTGTTTTCATAATTCGACAGATAATTTTCGAGCCACGAAACCGTTTCGAGGTCAAGGTCGTTTGTCGGCTCATCAAGCAGCAGGTTGTCAGGATTGCCGAACAATGCCTGTGCGAGCAGCACCCGCACTTTTTCCTTACCGCTCAAATCCTTCATCAGTTTATAATGCAAATCTTCTTTGATGCCCAAACCGCTGAGCAGGCTTGCCACATTGCTTTCGGCATTCCAGCCGTCCATTTCGGCAAACTGCTCTTCGAGTTCGGAGGCACGCACGCCGTCTTCGTCTGTGAAATCGTCTTTGGCGTAGAGTGTGTCCTTTTCCTCGCGCACCGCCCACAGTTTGCTATGCCCGCGAAGTACGGTTTCCAACACCGGTATTTCGTCGAACTCAAAGTGGTCTTGCTTTAACACCGACATTCGCTCGCCTGCGCCCATCGACACCGTGCCGCGCACCGCATCTACATCGCCGCTCAACACTTTGAGAAACGTAGATTTGCCCGCGCCGTTGGCACCGATAATGCCGTAGCAATTGCCCTGCGTAAATTTGAGATTGACATCGGAAAATAACACCCGCTTGCCGAACTGAACTTGTAATCCTGATACTGTAATCATTCTTTTTTTCCTCTTATTTTTTGAGGTGCAAAGGTAGTAAAAATTTAGGAATGAAAAATCAGGAATCAGGAATTATTTTCGTATTTGCGGCAGACATAAGACATTATATAGATTAAGCAATTTATTGAATTCTATTTTTTCTGGATTGCTTCGGAAATACCTCGCAATAACGCACTGCTCTTGGGTTTCGCGTCATTGCGAGGTATTCCCGAAGCAATCCAGAAAATTAAAATATTCTATTCTATATAAACTCTATACTATTAAATAAACTACAACAATAGACAAAAAAATATAATTCGTTTGACAAGCGAGTTTATTTCAGAAATAAATCATATTTTTGCAACATAAACATTTAAAATAAATCTACTATGGTAAACAGAGAAAAAAGCATTGAATTACTGAATTTAGCGGTAGCGGGCGAGATGTCTGCTTTAAATCAGTATATGTACTTCCACTTTTTGTTGGAAGATATGGGTTTTGACTTGCTGTCGAGTTACTTCAAACGCACGGCAATACAGGAAATGATGCACGTAGAGCGTTTGGCGGAACGTATCCTTTTCCTCAAAGGCGAGATAGAAATGAAAGCAGACCACGCTGTGGAGAAAATCCACGATGTGGAAAAGATGCTCGAAAAAGCCGAAGAGATGGAAACGCAAACCATTTTGGACTACAACAAATGGGCAAACGAGTGTGCCGCTGCAGCAGATTCCGGCTCGAAAAAACTGTTTGAAGGCTTGATTACGGAAGAAGAGGCGCACCAAGACCAATTCGACACCGAAATTGACAACCTCAAAAATTTCGGTGAAAAATACCTCACGCTGCAAGCCATCGAACACAGCAAAAAAGCATCTGCCGGAACGCTGACGACCTAATTATGTGGAAGTTATATGCGTTATTGTCTGCCGTTTTTGCCGCGCTGACTGCGATTTTGGCAAAAGTCGGCGTAAAAGGCATTAACGGCAACGTGGCAACTGCCATACGCACCGCTATTGTATTAATAATGGCGTGGGGTATCGTTTTGCTGAGCGGACAACTGAAAGAAACGAAAGAAATCAGTAAAAGCAATTTGCTTTTTCTGATTTTTTCCGGTATAGCAACAGGGCTTTCGTGGATATTTTACTTTAAAGCATTGGAAACCGGCGATGTATCGAAAGTCGCCCCCATTGACAAATTGAGCGTTGTGCTGGTGCTGATTTTCTCGTTTCTCTTTCTCAACGAGCCGATGGACTTGAAAACCATTATTGGTGGGGTGTTGATTGCAGCAGGGGCGGTGGTGCTTGTGCTTTAAAATTATAACTGATTTATTATTTCCTCCACCTGTGGCAACACCGCCTGCCGTTCATCATTTATAATAATGTAATCCGCCAGTTTCATTTTTTCTTCATCGCTCATTTGACTGTTGATGCGGTTGCGGATTTCGGTTTCGGTGAGATTCTCGCGTTGTTTCAATCGTTTGATTTTCAAGTCCAAAGTTGCGATGACAAGAATGGTTTTATCCACATACACGTTCAGTTTGGTTTCAAACAAGATGGCGGATTCCATAAAAACAACATCGGCATTCTGCTCTTCGCACCAGTCCTTAAAATCTTGCATCACTACCGGGTGTATCAGGTTATTAACGCTTTTCCGCAAATTTTCATTCCCAAAAATGCCATCTGCGAGCAATTTTTTATTTAAAATTCCGCATTCATAAATATTTTTTCCAAACAAAGCGGTCAATCCGTTCATAATTTCAATATTGGTATGCACCAATCGGTGTGATGCCAAATCGGCAATATAAACAGGATAGTTCATAGCCGATAAAATTCTGGTAATAAGCGTTTTACCACTGCCTATTCCGCCTGTAATTCCGATTGTTTTCATTCGTTTTTTCTTTGATTTCCGACACAAAAATACTGCTTTAATTTTGATGAACTATCAAAAAATACAGAAAAAATAATTTTTTTCAATTAAAAAGATATATAATTCAAAATGAATGCGTATATTTGCAAATTGAAATTTTAGAGAAAACAAAACAATTACTAACTCATAATTTAACTACATTTTTTATGAAAAGAAGAACTATTACTGTAAGCATAATATGCTTATTTTTAAGTATTTGTGCATCGGCACAAGTAAAACACGAATTTTCTTTATCAGTCGGCGGCGGCATTTCCACTTTGAACTATGAGCCGAACATTGGTAAGGCAAATTTGTTCGGCACAGATAATTTGGGCGGAACGGCGGGTATCGGCTACACGCTTTTTTTCACTGACTACATCGGGCTGGGTACCGGTGGTGAATTGTCGCTGTATCGTCAAAAATATACGCTTGACGACAATGGTTTGCGCGATTACAAAGAAACGCAGCAGGCCGTTTTTGTCAATATTCCGCTGACATTGCAAGTTCGTGCAGGCAATAACCACAAATTCTATTTGAACTTTGGCGGTAAGATTGGTTTTCCGGTCATTGATGATTGGAACAAGTACGAAATTAAAGACGGTGCAGATGGTAAATTGAAATTCAATTACTCCATAATGGCTACGGCAGAAACAGGTGTGCAATGGAAACTATCGAAAGTAACTTCTCTTTACACAGGTGTTTATGCAGACTTTGGTGTTACCGACATTATGAAAGATGCAGATAGAAGTCAAGAATTATCTACACCATCAACTCCCGAAATACGATTGGCTACTCAATTTAATAATAGCGCATTGCTCTCTTCGGTAAGCGGCGAGCCGATAGTTAAAAACAACGTTGCGCCTTTTGCTTTGGGCTTGAAACTGCGTTTGGCATTTACGGTAGGAAAAAACAAGAGCAATGTTGATGATTTGAAGAAAACAGAAACGCGGAAAGAACGCAAAGCGCGTGAGAAATCCGAAAAAGAGGCTGCCAAACAACGCGAAAAAGACAAAGAAAAAGTAAAAGCGGCAAATACCAACATCAGCAACCCCGATAATTTGAGCAGCGAGGTGTTGGAACAGCAACTGAAACAGGAAGTAGCACAGCAAGCACAAGAATATTCGTATTGGGAAGATTATTTCCGCGGACAAAATGTGCAGGGCAAAACGGCTTACGAAAAAGCCATCGAAGAAATACAAAAAACTATCAGCAACTTCTCTATCAACGAGATACAACTCACTCCCGACCAAAAAGCGGACTTGGATAAAAAAGCCAAATTGCTGAAAATTTATCCCGAATTTAGCGTAATCTGCGTAGGTTACACCTGCGATTTGGGTACCGACCGCGTGAATATGTCCGTTGGCATAGCGCGTGCAATGGTGGCAAAACGCTACCTGATGGATAAAGGTATCCCCGAAAATCGTATTATGACACTGTCCAAAGGCAGCAAATACCCGATTGTAGATAACGACACCGAAGACCACCGCAAGCAAAATCGCCGTGTAGAATTCTTTGTATTGGAATAAAATAAAAACTTTTTCGCTAAAAAGAAAATTCCCTGCGTTCTTTTTTGGAAGAATGCGGGGAATTTTTATATCTTTGCACTTCAAAAAAATCAATAAAAATGCAAACCAATCCGGAGTTACAACTTGCTTTTGATTTCGTTCAATACACCGGTCGGAATATCTTTCTGACCGGAAAAGCGGGCACGGGTAAAACAACATTTTTACGCAATCTTCGTGCTACTTCCACCAAACGAATGGTTGTAGTCGCGCCCACCGGCGTGGCGGCAATTAACGCGCACGGCGTTACCATTCACTCGTTTTTTCAACTGCCGTTTGGTCCCATTGTCGGCAACGAGCGGCTGCGGGAACAATTGCGTTTCAACAAAGAGAAAATCAACATTATCAAAAGTCTTGAACTCTTGGTCATTGACGAAATCAGTATGGTGCGTGCCGATTTGCTTGATGCGATAGACAGCGTTTTGCGCCGTTACCGCGACCGCAGCAAGTCTTTCGGCGGTGTGCAACTGCTGATGATTGGCGACTTGCAGCAACTTGCACCGGTCATTAAAGATAATGAATGGGAAATGCTGCGCCAAACTTACGATACGGTATATTTTTTCAGCAGCCGAGCCTTGCGCGAAACGTCATTTGTGAGCGTTGAGTTACAGCAAGTGTTCCGCCAACAAGACGATAGTTTTTTGTCCATTCTCAACAAAGTGCGCGAAAACTGCATTGACAACACAACGTTGCAGATACTCAATCAACGCTATGTGCCTAATTTTCAGCCGCGAGAAGAAGAAGGCTACATCACGCTTTGCACGCACAACAATCAGGCGCAGAAAATAAACGACAGCAAACTTGATGCTTTATCTACGCCGAAAAAAACGTTTAAGGCTGAAATTAAGGGCAATTTTCCCGAATATTCCTACCCGACCGATGCGGAACTGATTTTGAAAGAAGGTGCGCAAGTGATGTTTGTGAAAAACGACCCCTCGCGCGATAAACTGTTTTTCAACGGCAAAATCGGCAAAATCATTGAAATTACCAACGATGAAATTTTTGTAAAATGCCCCGATGACGATTTCCCGATTACGGTAACGCCGCTCGAATGGGAAAATGTGAAATACACGCTCAACCCGACCACCAACGAGATTACCGAAGAGGTAGAAGGCTCGTTCCGGCAGTTCCCGCTCAAACTCGCGTGGGCGATAACCATTCACAAAAGTCAGGGGCTTACCTTTGAACGGGCGATTATTGATGCCGCCTCTTCCTTTGCGCACGGACAAGTGTATGTGGCGTTGAGCCGCTGCAAAACGCTCGAAGGTATGGTGCTGAACACGCCAATCCGCACGTACAGTATCATCAACGACAACACTGTCAAAAGTTTTACGCAATACGTGGAGCAAAACCGCCCCGACCGCGAGCAACTGAACACCGCACGCATTGCTTACCAACGCGAATTGTTGCAGGAAATGTTCCGTTTCGATGCAATGAAAAACCGCGTTGCTAATGTACAAAGAGTCCTTGATGAAAACAGGGGCAGCATTCCCAATTTTACCTACGAGCATTTTAACAAAATACACTTGCCGCTGAAAATGTACATCATTGACGTGGCGGACAAATTTCAGCAACAAATCGGCGTTTTGCTGTCCGCGCAGCCCGATGTGGAACAAAACAGCGTTTTGCAGGAACGCATTGTTAAATCCGTACCTTATTTTTCGGATAAAATACAAAGCATTCTTGCCGAAACGCTCGAAAAAACCGATTTTGAAATAGACAACAAAGCGATACGCAAGCAACTGACCGAAGCCGTCAGCCGTTTGGAAGAAGAGGTGCGCGTAAAAGCGGACAGCATTTTTGCCTGTCGGGACGGATTTTCGCTCGCCGCTCTGCAAAAGGCAAAAGCCATTGCAGTGATTGACAAAGAAAAAGAGAAAGCGGCAAACAAAGAGAAAAAACAGCACGAGCAAAAGGAACTGTACGAAAAACGCGGCAAAAAAGCCGCAGAAACAGACCTTTCCGACCTGCCTAATCCGAAACTTTTCTACAAACTCCGCTCGTGGCGGCTTGAAAAAAGCGAAGAAAAGAGCGTACCGCCTTTTGCCGTTTTCTCGCAAAAAGCACTCTACGAATTGGTAACTTATTTACCAACGGACAAAAGAAGTTTGCTGAATATCAACGGTTTCGGCAATATCAAAATGCACCAGTTCGGCGATGAAGTTGTAGAAATAATTAAAAATTACTGCATAGAAAATGGTATCACATCAACGCTGCCTATCCCCGAAAAAGAAGTAAAAAAACCTGTCAAAACGGCGGTAGCACCGCAGCCATTGTTCCGCGAGGACACCAAAAAAATAAGTTACAACCTCTACAAAGAGGGCAAAAGCGTGGCGGACATCGTAGCGGAACGCGGTTTGGCGGCTACCACCATCGAAAGCCATTTGGCGTATTACATCGGTTTGGGTGAATTGGATATTCACGACTTTGTATCTGACGAAAAGATACAGGTAATCAGCGATTATTTCAACAAAGTGGAAGATAACGGTCTTACTGCTGCCCGCGAGACCTTGGGTGAAGAATATTCTTACGGCGAATTGCGTATGGTGCGGGATTGGTTAAAAAAGGAGTAAATTATGTCGAATATTAAAATAAATCCTGTCGTTTCGCAAATGACACCTTTCATTGTAATGGAAATCAATGAAAAAGCGCAGGAATTAGAAAAAAGCGGCGCACACATCATTCATCTGGAAGTGGGTGAGCCGGATTTCAACACGCCCGAATGTATCATTCAGGCATCACAACAGTCATACAATCAGGGAAATACGCATTATACCCATTCGCTCGGCGATTTGGCATTGCGCAAAGAAATTGCTGCGTTTTACAAGCGCGAATACGGCGTTTCCGTCAATCCCGAGTGCATTGTGGTAACTTCCGGCAGTTCGCCTGCCATTCTGATGGCGTTGCTCTGTCTTGCAGAGGCGGGCAGCGAGGTGATAATGAGCAATCCGGGTTATCCGTGCTACCGCAATTTCACGCTTGCCAGCAACGCAACGCCGGTAACCGTCAATCTTCACGCCGAAAACGGTTTTCAGTACGATATTGACGAGGTGCGCAAAGCCATCACGCCGAAAACGCGGGCAATCTTTGTCAATTCGCCAATGAATCCGACAGGTACACTGCTGTCCGACAGTATTTTACAAGAACTGACCACGCTCGGCGTTCCGATTATTTCCGATGAAATTTATCACGGTTTGGTGTATAACGGCACGGCGCGTTCCATACTCGAATTTACAGATAAAGCCTTTGTAATCAATGGTTTTTCCAAGCGTTTTGCGATGACCGGAATGCGGCTCGGCTACCTCATTGCCCCGCCGGAATATATCCGCTATTTACAGATTTTGCAGCAAAACCTCTTTATCTGCGCCCCCAGCACAGCGCAAAAAGGTGGTATTGCCGCCCTCACGCAAGCCAATGAAGATGTGGCGAGAATGCGCGAGATTTACAACGAAAGACGCAGGTATATGTTTGAACGTCTGCGTAATATGGGTTTCGTTATCCACACCGAGCCACAGGGCGCGTTTTACGTTTTCTGCGATGCGCGGAAATTTACAAACGATTGCTACCGGTTTGCCTTTGAAGTGCTTGAAAAAGCACACGTAGGCATCACGCCCGGCATTGATTTCGGTACGCAGGGCGAAGGATTTGTGCGCTTTTCTTATGCTAATTCTTTGGAAAATATTGAGGAAGGGTTGAATAGATTGGAGAAATTTTTAAGGTAATAACTGCCGTGATATACTTTCATCTCACACCTCCATTTTTATAACAAGCAGCGTATAAAGCCTTTACAGACCAATAAGGGTCTTCCGTATGCAACGCCCACCAATGCCGAAACAAATAGTCTAATCCGCCGTATTTTTTTAGGTAAGCATAAGCATTCTGCTTGTCCATCTTAAACGCACGAGCAAACATAGTAATGATAAAAGTAATAAAACTTATTTTATCATTTATTTCCTTATCTAATGTTGCGACCATTGTTTCTTTATTTTTAATTCCACTGCAAAGATAATACTTTTTTCTGCAAAAAACACCATAACAATAAATTCTGCTAAAAATATTTTCACTACTTTTGTCTTTCAATTTTGGAGGCAATGAAAAAAATCTATTTTATATCCGATGCTCATCTTGGCTCGTTGATGGTAGAAAACGCCCGCGAGCAGGAAAAACGCTTGGTAACGTGGCTTGACGGTATCAAAAACGAGGCGGCAGCGTTATACCTGCTCGGCGATATGTTCGATTTTTGGTACGAATATCGCTTGGTGGTGCCGCGCGGCTACACGCGTTTTTTGGGGAAATTGGCGGAATTGGCAGATGCGGGTATTGAACTTCATTTTTTTATCGGCAACCACGACATTTGGACTTTCGATTATTTGGAAAAGGAAATCGGAATGACCATACACCGAAAACCTTACATTACAGAGATTTACGGCAAACGATTTTTCCTTGCGCACGGCGATGGTTTGGGCGACCCGAGCCTGCGCTTTAAACTCATTCGCGGATTGTTTCACAACCGATTGGCGCAAATTCTATTTTCGGCACTGCACCCGCGCATTGGTGTTGGCATCGGCTTGTTGTGGTCGAAACAGAGCCGCAAGAAGAAAGAAAGCGGTTTTTCGGCAAAATATTTGGGCGAGGACAAAGAGCATTTGGTGCAATTTGCCAAAGCCTACACAGGCGAGCACATTGACTTTTTCGTGTTCGGACACCGCCATATTATCCTCAATTTGGAACTGCGCAACAAAAGCCGCGTTGCCATTATCGGCGACTGGATGGAGTTGTTTTCTTATGCGGTGTTTGATGGAAAAACGTTTTTGGTAGAGCAGGTTTAGATATTGTTTTGAATTTTATTAAACCCCCGCGAGTGGCAGGAGTGTTAAGTTCTCTGTCATTGCGGGTTTCGCTCAGTAACCAAGCCCGCAATGACAAAAAATCTGCGTTTATCTATAAAATCTGCGTAATCTGCGTGCTAAAAAGACTTTCTCTTCGCATTATTTTAGTCCTAAAAAATATACAATTCTGTCAAATAAACGAACATAAAAAAATTGCGATGAAAAAAAAAATCGCTTATTTTTGCAGTGTTATTTTTCTTTAAAAAAACACCAATAAAAACAAAAACATTATAATATATTTTGTTGGTTTATTTTTATGTATTACTTTTGCAAAAATAAAAATAAAGTATAATCAAAAAACCTCAATCATTATGACTAAAAACAAAATGCACTTTAAAGAAAAAAGACATACTGTAAAGTATGTAATGACCTTTGTTGCAGGCATTTGCCTTTTTATGTACGGCAGCCTGTTTGTAGCCGATGCGCAAACAAGCATTGTTAATGGCATCAAAGTTCCTCGCCTCACCACTGTTGAGCGCAACCAAATTCAAGCAAGCGGAAATCCGTATGCCTTAGGGCAACTTGTTTACAACACGGACACCGATTGCCTCAATTTTTGGAACGGCACGGAATGGACGGAACTTTGCCTGGGCGAAAAAGTGCCGGTAGTAGATGTTCCGCAGGCAGATTGCGGTAAAATCCGCGTGCATGGGCAGTATTACAAGTCTGCGCCACTCAACCAAAACAATTATCTTACCGTGCCTTTTACGGTAACCAAGGAGGGCGACTACAAACTTATCGCCTCTTCGGGCAACGGCTATTATTTTCAAGCGGTGGGCACATTTCAAACGCCCGGAAACTATGAGTTGAAACTTGATGCGATGGGAACTCCCACCAATTCGGGTACAGACCAGTTGACCATTACTTGCAACGGCGTGGTAATCGCTGCATCGTGCGCTCCGAAAGTAACGGTAGGCACGCTCACGATGAGTTACAGAACCGATGAGTTAAACATTCAGGTGTTCGGCAATTATCAGACGCGGCAATTTATGTCCCCGACTGTTAATTACGTGAAAGTACCCATTGATGTCATTGTAGATGGTACAACGACTGTTGAAACCAATATGGTGAACGGCATTAAATTTACCGTTACCAAAGCACTGACGCAACTCGGTACAGACACACTTATTTTCAAAGCGCAGGGCAGCCCCAAACAGTCGGGAAAATACCGCTACACTTTCACCACAGACGGCGGCATTAAAACCACTATAAGTTTTGAGGTAGCGTTTACTTCCACTTTGGGAACTTTTGACGACCCCGCCTGCAAGTGCCTCGACATTTACGAAGAACGCCCCGATGTAGGCAATGGCGAATATTGTATGATTGCGTCGCTACCACAGGAAGAACGGTAAAAACTTATTGCGACATAGAAAACGGCGGTTGGACATTAGTATGGAGTTATTCCGAAAAAACGGCGCGGAGTACTTATACACCCACAAATGATATGTTAGTGAATCCGGCTACATACAGTTTATTTAAGGATTTGCAAAGAAATCCCGCGATAACTTCAACCGCGACCATTAACTATAAAGACTATCGTTTGAACCGTGACGAATGGCGGCATTTTCCGAACAGCACCAGCAAACCGCAAATAAAAGTGCGCATTGCCGCCAATCCCACAGATATGGACGACCAATGGGCATTGAATAACTATGCCATTATTTCGCCGCGCAACACCGGAGAAAATCCAATAGAAACCGATTTTAACGATTGGAAGGGTCGCATACCCACAGAAGGAAAATTATTCGGGAAAACTTGGTCGTTGAAAGCCTCCGGCGGCGGCAGTTACGGCGGTGTGTGGAACGGTGTCAATCACGGTGATATGGCTCTGTGGAACAGTAACGGCTATACGACACACTGGAATTTTGGTAATCAGAGCGTATCATCGCAAGGATTGTTTCAGGTAGTACCCAATCTTGGTGGTGGCAATAACGAGGTACAGGTGAGCAATATAAATAATGTTTTTGGCTGGTGGGGTGAAACTGAGGTCAATCATCATTTTGGAAAATGCACCAGCGATGATTACAGTTTCTCTACCAAAACTTGCGGTCACGCCACACTGACTCCTCACAGTTTCAATAGCGGCGAAGGGCGGTACATACAGTGGTTTGTGAAGTAGAAAAACACTTTTTTTCTCCGCTTGCGCCGATTTGTAATTGGTGTGTTAACTGCGTTATTTACAGTAATATAGAACACTCCTAATTGCAAATCGGCGCGAGCGAAGAACATTTGGTGCAATTTGCCAAAGCCTACACAGGCGAGCACATTGGCTTTTTCGCGTTCGGACACCGCCACATTATCCTCAATGTTTGATGGAAATTTTTTTTCGATAGAACTGTAAGAATTGAATTAATTTTATTCTTATCTTTGCACCATAAACTTTTAAAACATTTGCAATTATGGAATTAACAATGCAAGAGCCTTTAACCTCTAATAGATTAAAGGGAAAATCGTTAGACGAAGTTGTAAATAACGGTTGGAACAGATTAAGTGAATTATATGGCGTAGATATGCGGCAACTTGCTGTGCAACACAACTTTAAATACAAATAAACAATGTATGAAGTAATTATTTTGCCCGAAGCAGAAACGGAGTTAAATAATTATATTGACTATATTTATTTTTCCTGTGATGCGCCATTGACTGCCGTAAAACATTACAACGAGATACTCGAACATTTATACAGCCTCGAGAAACACGCTGAAATTTATCAAATAGAATATTCCCCCTCATTGCAAAAGAAATATGGGTATAATGTTCGCCGTTTGAATTACAAGAAGATGGCAATTATTTATACAGTCCGCGAAGATACGGTTTATATTCACCGCATTATGGCAGCCTCTTTAATTTAGCACCATCGAAAACGTAATACCACAATCCAACTTTTTCGCATACACAATCCGCGCAAAAGTCTGTAAAAATTCGATGGTTGATTGTTTCGGTTGCATTTCGCAATCAATAGTTTCTTCGTAGGTAGTAATGCTATTCATAGGCAATATTTTTGTTGATTTTTTGCCACGAATTCACGAATTAAATTAGTGAATTCGTGGCAAAAATATAGTTCGTTTATTATCTAAAACGAATATACATTATATATATTGCCCTCGCTGCGAAAAAAATTACACACTTAACATAATTCCCTTTTCATCAGCGATACGCCGCATATTCAGCAGTGCATAGCGCATTCTGCCGAGTGCGGTGTTGATGCTCACATTGGTTTTGTCGGCAATTTCTTTAAAGGAAAGCCCCTCGTAATAACGCATTTGCACAACGATTTGTTGTTCTTCGGGCAGTATGCCGACCAAATGGCGCACATCGCCGTAAATCTGTTCCTGCACAATGCTGTCTTCCACCGTGCCATCGCAAAGTTTGCTGTTGTTCAGCAAATCGAAGTCGGCGCACTCGTCATTCGACACCGTGTTTTCACTCCGTTCCTGCCTGAAATGGTCGATAATCAAGTTGTGCGCAATGCGGTTTACCCACGCGATAAACTTGCCCGACTCGGCATAACGACCCTGTTTCAGCGTGGTTATCACGCGGATAAAGGTTTCCTGAAAAATATCTTCGGCTAATTCTTTGTTGCGCACCGTGAAGTAAATATACGCAAAAACTTTGTTTTTGTGTCGGTACAACAGCACATCAAACGCCTCATTATTGCCTTGTGCATACAACTCAACCAACGCTGTGTCGGTCAATGTTTTCAATGTTTCCATACCTTGGTTTTTTATCGGGCTTATCGGGGAACAAGCCGTGTTTCAAAGTATTGATTTTTCAATAGGCAATGGCGTTTTTTAGATTTTGTTAGTGCAAAGATAAAGTGTTATTTTTAATTGACCAAATTTTTTTTGGACTTTTTTTTATTTTTTCTTACTTTTGCAGTCGGAAATAAAAAACAAGACCTAACACGTTTCCGAAAACGTGTTAGGTCTATACGAAAAAAAATGCTACAAATAGAAGATAAAATCGTTAGTTTGGACGTACTCGAAAAAAAATTCCTGTGCGATATTTCGGCGTGCCTCGGCGAGTGTTGCGTTGACGGCGATTCCGGCGCACCGCTCGAAAAGGAAGAAATTGATATTTTGAAAAATCTGCTGCCCATCGTGTGGAATGATTTGTCCGAAAAATCAAAAGAAGTGATTGAAAAACAGGGCGTTTCATACATTGACATTGAGGGCGAGCCGGTTACCTCAATCGTGGGCAACGGCGAGTGCGTTTTTACCTATTTCGACGAAAAAGGCATCTGCAAATGCGCCATCGAAAAAGCGTATCGCGAGGGCAAAACAGATTTTTACAAGCCGGTTTCCTGCCACCTTTACCCTATCCGCACGCCGAAATACCGCAACTTTACGGCAGTGAATTACCACCAATGGGAAGTGTGTCAAGCGGCGCGGGCGTTGGGCAAAGAAAAAGGCGTTGCCGTATATGAGTTTCTGAAAGAGCCGCTTATCCGAAAATTTGGTGCGGAATGGTATGCGCAGTTGGAAATTGCTGCGCGAGAATTACAAATTTTGGAACGCAAATGACGCAAAAAACGCAAATTTCCGCAAATC
>JAISJU010000085.1 GCA_031261165.1 Prevotellaceae bacterium | reverse complement strand
TAAAAAAGAGCCAATTCTTAAAATTGGCTCTACAATGCGCATTTTTACTTCTTCGCATCAACATTCAAGCACCCGATGTAAGAAAAATAAATATCTACACGTTGCGAAATTTTACGGCTCCGCATATTGTTTTCATCTGTTCTTACGCTTTCGTGAACAACTATTTTTTCGATGAATAGTCGTGCAATTTCGAGTGTCAACTCTGTAATTTCGCCACATTTTTTCACCAACTTTAAGAAGTTGTCAACATTCAGTTCTTCCTTTTGTAGAGCGGAAATTTCCGTGCGTAACTGTTCTGCTTTTACTTTTAATTCGTTCTGCTCAGTTTCATAATTCTGCAACATCGCACCGAACCTCTCGTCACTTAACTTGCCATTGATGTTATCCTCGTAAATTCTCTGAATTATTTTGTCAAGTTCAACAATGCGTTTTTCCGCTCTACCAAGCTCATTAACCTTGCTTTTTGAGGCTTTAACACTCGCTCCAGCGGAATTTTTGCGGATTTGCTCGACGAACTGCGTTTCGTTTTCTCGCGCATAATTTACAACCGCTTGTATTTCTGTAAGAACCAGTTGTTCAATAATTTCTTTGTCAATGCTGTGAATAGTGCAATCATTTTTTAACTTATAATTTGAGCAAGAAAAAACTCCTTTCCGTGTCTTTATTCTATTAGTGCTATACAGTTTGTGGCTACAGTCAGCGCAAAATACGAGGTTATGTAGCGGACTTGGAGTAGCAATTCTTTGTGGGCGAGTTCGCTCTCCCCAAAACTTTTTGGCTGTTTCAAAGGTAATTTCATCGATTATCGGCTCGTGATGATTTTTAATTGTTACCCAATCTTCCCTTGGAATTAATACTGGCGTGTGATTTTTGAACGAGACGGTTGTCGCTTTTAGTGCAGAATAAGTGCCGATATAAGCCTCACTTGTTAGAAAAAAGCTTATCGTCCGTGAATTCCATCTGTGCATTGGCACTGCGGGAATATTGGTGTTTTTTTGATAATAATGATAATCAAATGGAGGCAAAATTCCGCGTTTCATAAGAGTATTGCAAATGGTTTTTGTGCCAACTCCCGAAACATACATCTGAAAAATATCACGCACAACTTCCGCTGTAGGCTCGTCAATAAGCCATTTTGTGCGGTCGTTTTCGTCTATTTTATAGCCATACGGCGCAATTCCGCACAGCGAAATTCCTTGTCGTGCCATTGACGCCTTTACTGCTTTAACTTTCTTGCTTGTATCTCTCGCGTGAAATTCGTTAAAGATGTTAACAATGGGCAAAAAGCTGTTGTCAATGGACTTATTTGCGGTGTCGACCGTCCCGTCGGCGGTCATAAAACGAACGCCAGCGGTCGGAAAAATATGCTCGATATAAAGGCCGACATAAATATGCTCGCGGCCAAATCTGCTCATATCTTTTACGATTACAGAGCCAATTTTACCACTTTCTATCTCGCTAATCATACGCTGAAATTCAGGCCTCTCCATTGTGGTGCCGGAAAAACCGTCGTCACTAAAATGTTCGAATTTACGAAGTCCATTTTTAATCGCAAACTCCTCAAGAATTGTGCGCTGGTTAGCGATTGAAAGGCTTTCGTCGCGCATTAAATCGTCTTTCGACAGTCTTTCGTATAAAGCGGTGATTTTCCCACCGTTGTCAGCTTTTGCCATACTTATGACCATTCCTTCCTGCGGAAGCAACAAAGCGTAATGAAACACCTGTTTTCCCTCGCCGCAGACTTTATGTTGTTTTGATTATTAACTTTTTTCTTGCCCATACTCCAGATAAGAACGCAAGCACACTACAGAGCACGGGGAGGTGAGTGGAGAAGTTCAACTGACTATCCCGCATTCTTATGTGTGCCGCTGGCTCTTTCAAGCACAAATAAATGTTGCCGTCCGCTCGCGAAGCGATATAACGGGCAGGACAAGAGCACGTAAACTTATTTTTGTAAAGACAATACTCGTTTTTAGTGTGAGCCGACAGTCCCTGCTTGCCGTTCTTAAGCCAAATTTTGAGGAGGACTATGTCACTAAAAATTGTTTATCCAATTTGCTGTGGACTCGACGTTCACAAATCTTTCGTCGTCGCCTGCATCGCCTCGACCAATTCACAAGGCGTAACAACCTACAAATCTCGCCGTTTTTCAACATTTACGAAAGGTTTAACAAGCCTTTCTTTTTGGCTTGCAGAGGCAAATTGTGGCGACGTTTGTATGGAGTCGACAGGCAAATATTGGATTCCCGTTTACAACATTCTTGAGAAAACTTGCAACGTCGTTTTGGCGCACCCAAAGTACGTCAAAGCCATTCGTGGCAAGAAAACTGACAAAAAAGATGCGAAATGGATTGCCGATATTTTCAAGCACGACCTCGTGCAAGGCAGTTTTATTCCGCCTCCCGACATTCGTCAGCTTCGTGATTTATGCCGCTACAGAGCCAAACTAACGGCTTATTCAAGCGGCGAAACCAATCGCGCCAGAAACTGCTTAACAGTCAGCAATTTTAAGCTTGACGACGTGCTTTCTGACATCTTCGGAAAGTCCGCAAACGCGATTACAGAGCGTATTCTCGAAAATCCAGATGAGAAATTCGATGTCGCGCCTTTTGTTAGTCGCAAATGCAAAGCTTCTGTCGAAGAAATTCAAGACGCAGTTGACGGAATTATTTGTCCCGAGCAAGCGAAAAAATTAAGAATTATTCGCGAACACAGAGCCAATCTTGAGGTCTGCAGAGACAAACTTGAAAACGCGATTGCCTGCGCCGCGCTTCATTTAACACCGCATATTAAATTGATTTCGACTGTTCCGGGTGTCAAAATCCTCTCTGCGCTCATCATTTTGGGCGAGATTGGAGCTGATATGTCCGTGTTTAAGACGTCGAAACATTTGTGTTCGTGGGCGGGGCTGACGCCGCAAAACAACGAGAGCGCAGGTAAAAAGAAGACCACAAGAATTTCGCGCGCTGGTGCTTATTTGAAACCGCTTTTGGTTCAAGTTGCGAACGCTGTTGTTAAAAGCGAAAAGCACTCGGAAATCCGAAATCGGTATCTGCGTTTGAAGAAACGCCGCGGTCACAAGAAGGCTATTATCGCTATTTGCCGTATGTTGTTGACTGCAATCTATCACATTTTGAGCAAGGGCGAAGCGTACGACGCTGAGCTTTACAAGAAGTTCGAAAAGCCGCCTGTTAAGCGAGAAATCAGCGTTGAACAGGCGTTTTCCATCTTGCGAAGACAGGGGTATGCGGTTGCCGCTGCGGCGGTGGGCTGATGTGATTAGAAAATAATTTTTAGGCTGTTTGCGACAGTCAGCTTTGCTGTGTCTGGAGGCTTTAGGGTGGTGGTGATTTGGGTGTTTCAAACTTTTATCTCCTTAAAAATTCCTCGCTATGCCGCTTCAAGCAATTTCATATTACCCTAAAATGCGCGACATAGCAAGTTTTATTTCCGCCGTTTTCCGCTCCAATATAAGGAATTTAAGCCTTTGCGGAATTATTTCTTATCGACTCATTCACGCAGTCGGTTAAGTATTTTGTCCAAAGTTCGTTGAAAGTCGGCGCGTCTTTTTCCTTGAAAAATGTGCTGACGATGTACTCTGTTTTCCCGATAACCGTGCGGTTTTCACCGCCTAAAACTGTGTTATCCATTTTCACTACCTCCAAGAAAATCAGTCCACGCCGTCAGCGGATAGCTGTTTGTTTCGCCGAATCGCTCGTCGTTTGTTTTGCACTTCTGAATTTTGTAGTGATGTGCGTTGCAAAAATGTGTCATTTTTCTGCCAATTTCTTGACATTTCCGCATATTCCAACCCATTTTATGAGTTGAATTATATTTCGCGACCGTGTAATAATTCAGCGAAGAATTAAGCGCAATTTCGAGATCTTCCTTTTCCTCAAGCAAACCAAACACACGTTTTTCGGCTTCAACAGCACGTTCGTGAGCGATTTGCAACGCTCGTTCCATAATCTTTTCGGGCGTGTTCCAAGCCTCCTCGACGGAAATAAAATACTCGCGAAATTGCTTACCCTTCGGAGTGCGTTGCAACATACAAATTTCTTTCGCCATAGAAACCGTAAGTTTATGGTCAGTGCGAACAGCAGCTTTTCCGAATCCCTCCCCATTACTCAAAACTGAGTAATGGTCTTTTCCCTCTACAAAGCCATATTCGCACATTCTTGCGAACCAATCATTGTATCTCGTTTCGACTTCAAGCGCGGCGTGGAGTTCGCGAACGTTGACTGTTGGCTTCTCGGAATCGAAGCAGATTGTGATTAAATCGTTCATTATGTTTTTACCTCAATAATTATTGTTGTGTAACCTTTCGTTTTTAGCTCTGCCACCAACTTTTCAGCATTTTTCTTTTCGGCAAACGCACCGACTTGCACTTTATATAAAACTCCAGTTTCTGCCTTAACAACAAGGTTTTTCGCCACCCACAAATCCCAATCAGCGACCCACGTCGCCTCGCTTTTGAGAATTAAATGTGGACATAATTTCTTTGTCGCCGTTGCGAAAAATCTGTGCGGTTTTACGTGCGCGTTGTCAATCGAAAAATGCGCTTGCAAAGCAAAAATCAGCTTGACTGCGTTGCTTTCTGCGACCGAATAATCGCCGTCGGAATTCTCGCAAATTTCAATTGCAACGCCGCGAGAATTGCCGTCGCCGTCTGCACCGTCCGACGCGTGCCACGCTTTTTCATCGAGCGGCAAAAGCTGATAAAAGGCTTTGTTGTCGACAACAAAGTGATAGCCGACAATGTCGCCATTGGGATCGTTTTCGCAATTTTGCAGATATTTTGCGTGATTTAATGCGCCTGCTCCGACCGTTGTATTTCCAGTATTATGTACGACTATAAACGCAGGATTTCCTCTCTGTTGACACGTTCTAACGCCGTTGCCACCACGTTTTACTTGCACAATTTGTGTGAAAAAAGCGACACCATTTATCGTGGTGTCGCCGATTATTCCGTTTTTAATTAACATTTTATTTCTCTCCCCCTCAATATGTTTTTCGCGCTGATAGCGTTTATAGCTGCTGCAAAATATTTTGCCTCTCGAGATATTGACTCGCTGAAACGACAAGCAGAAAAGCGATATTTCCGCCTTATGCCGCCTGTTTTTGCGTCTGTTGTTATATCGTATCTTGCATTTGCTGCGGGCGTGATGTTCCACACGGAATTAGGTGCGGACGTTAACGCATATTTCGGCATAACATCGAACTGGGCAAACTGGATGTACCCTGACGGCCTCAGCTTCGGCGGTGCAATTATAAACGGCTTGCTGACAGCTTTTGTCAATAACGGCGCAGGAAATTACAATACTGTGACGTGGTGCATTTACGTTATTTTTTTCGGCTCATATCTGACGTATGGATTTTTGGCACTGTTTGGAACATCAAAAAAACGTGTTATTTTCTATGCGATTTCAGTTGTTTTGGGCGTATATTATCAGCCGTTTTCGCAGTTTCTTGTATTTATCGCAGGTATTGCCGTTGCGGATTTAATAGAGAGTCGAAAAGAATGTGCTAAAAAACCTTTTCTTGGCGTTGCTTTGATTATTTTTGGGATAGCACTTTCTGCATTTGCTTTGGATATTTTTCTCGGCGGTGTAATCACAGGTGAGGCGTTGCTTTCAGTGTCGGCATTTTTGATAATTTACGGCTTGTCTGAATCGGAAGCTACCGCAAAGGTTTTGTCGGCAAAATTTTGGAAGCCAATCGGAAATATTGCATTTTCCCTGATACTCACTCACACGATAGTTTTGTTTTCGCTGTCGGCATTTTTGTTCCATATGTTTTATAAAAACGTAGGTCTGTCTTTCAGCATAGCAGTCACACTTTCTTGTGTTATTTCACTCCCGGTCATTGTAATTGTTGCAATAGTTTTCGATAGATTTATCGAAAAGGGGGCAGGGCGGCTCGTGAATAAATTAGCAAAAAATACCAGAGGAATTAAAAATTTGTAGATTGGATTATTCGTACAATTTTACTGAGGCACTTGCTGAGTGTGGACTTGGGAATGTCTTTTCAGAAGAAACTGCGGAGAGTGCAGTGGAAACTTTTAGGGCGGCTTTGCCCCAATAAAGTATGATTTATTAATCCCAATATGAAAAGGTTTGAAATGGTAAAACACAGATTTCAAGCCTTTTTGTTTTGCACATATTGTTTTGAAAAGTGTCCTTATTTTCTCCACTCCCGATACAAAGCCAAATCTATGAAAACCCGCATAAAACCGTGCTTTTCAGTCACCTATCATTCCCTAAATTCCCACATCGTGGCGTAACTTTTGGCACAAAA